>NZ_JBPQTW010000046.1:0-38196 GCF_051386535.1 Streptomyces sp. URMC 127 | reverse complement strand
GTGGGGACGGTATAGAGGTCCTTGAGGGTGGCGGAGGGAGGGCCCATGCGGGTGACTTCGCCCAGGCGGCGCAGGATGTAGTGGTCGGTGTAGCGGTGGCGGGCGGTGTCTTCGCTGATGCCGAGGATGCGTCCGATGCGGCTCCAGGTGGTGCGGCGGTGGCGGGCGCGGCCGACAAGGCCTGCGGTCAGACCGTCGAGCTGGGTGCGCATGCGGGCGGCCAGACGCAGGAGGTCGGCGGGTTCGGCGGTGGGCAGGCTGCGCTGGAGGGTGCGGAGCTCTTCCTGGATATCGCGAGTGATCTCCGAGAGGGCTTCATCGGCTTCGTGGCTGGTCTGCGCCCGTCGTGCAGGCGGCGGGCGCAGGGCCGGTGAGGCAGCCGCTCCTTGGGGTGCGTCAGCGGTGAGGCGGTGGGGGGCGCCGGCGGCTTGAGGGTCGTTGGGAGCCGGCGGGGTGGTGGTGCTTCTGCGGTGGCGGTGGGCGGCTTGGCGGCATGCGGTGCTGCAGTACTTCTGCGGTCGTCCGACCTTAGGTTCGCCGGTACTGGGGAGAGGGTTTTTGCAGTGCTCGCAAATGGGGCTCACGGCTGAGTCCTGTCACGAAAAGGGTTCAGTTCGGGTCGTTGCGTCGCGACTTCACATGACTTACCTCGGATCGTGCCGGGGTTTTGTCGCGTCGGTGCCGGACGATTCGCGGAACCGTATTTCGTCGCGTTGCGCTGCGCGGCAGCGAGGAAGAAGGGGTGTTCGCACGTTTCTGCGAACACCCCTTGGTCGCTACCGCCTGTGGCGGCCGCGGCGGAAGCCGCCGTGGGCCGCGCCCAGGAGGGCGGCAGTGGCGGCGTAGACCGTTTCGGGCGGGACCTGAACGTGGAGACGGCCTTGGGTGATCAGCACGAGTCCGAGGACAGGCAGGCAGACAAACACCACCAGCGTGGCCTTGCCCAACTGGGTCAGGGAGAGTTTCGTAGCGCGCGGGTTGCTAGTGTCGGAGCCACCACGCACCGGGCGGTTCGCCCGGCCGGCGCGCGGTCGTCGGGGGGAACGGGCCATTCATGGTTCCTTTGCTTTCGACTGGTTGATGGTTTGACCGCGTGCGGGGCCTCGGATCTAGGTTTGGCCGCCTTGTGAGTGCCCTGCACGCGCCCAAGCGCGACATTAACGATGTCTCACGATGCGAAACCAATCCGCCCATACGGGCTATCACCGCCCTTTTTGGCGATTCCCGCAGGACACGTTTCGTTTCGTCTGCTCAGGCACCTGAAATCTTCACCATTAGGCATGAGTTGCCACCTCAGCCCTTCGGATTCTGCTAGGTCACGCCCTCCACGCCTCCCCTGGCAGCCGACTGGCGGCCCCCGGCACCCGGCAGCGACGGGCCGGATCACCGGCGGCCGAACTCATACAGCTCGTCGGCCAGCCGGCGGTCGGGCCGGCTGACGATCCCGCACCCCGCCGTCGGCACCAGCCGTTGCACCGCCGCCTCCAGCGACTTCGTCGGTGTCCCCGCCGTACTTCCGTGCTGGCGCACGTAGCGCGTGAACACCGACAGCAGCTCGAAGAAACCGTCAACAGGCGGCGGGACCGCATCCCCTTCGGGTGGCATCTCCGCCTGCTGCAGCCAGTGCTGCGCCTCCCGGAGCTCACCCCGGCCGGCGTGGTGCAGGTGCAGGCAGTACGCGGCCGCCCTCAGCCCGGCCCCTGCGGCCAGCTCCCACCAGTGCTGGGCGCTCTCGCAATGCCCCGTCAGGAACAGCAGGCAGGCGAAGACCAGCGCACCTTCGATGTCGAGCAGGTCCTCCACCCGGCCTGGTGCGTTCACGCCCTGGACTAGCCGCTCGACGTGAGCGGCGGCATCCGGCTCGTTGAGGGCCCAACGGCACACCACCCCCAGCCTCTGGCGGGCCAGCCGCGCCTGCGCGAGCGCCGGGACCGGGTGAGGACGGGCAGATTCGGCGGCCAGCCGGCGCAGCCCGGCAGCCGCATCGAATCCCGTGCTTGCACTCGTGGGCACAGCGGCGTCGGCCAGGAGGTCGTCGATGCTGGCGGAGGTCACCTCGTATCCCTTTCCTTGCGGGGTCGTTCGGAGGCGGGCAGGCCCAGCTGTAAGCGGAGTCGTTCCCGGCCGTTGCGGTGGTGGTAGTCGACGACGCTCTCGCTCAGGCCCATGAACCAGGCGATGTCACGGGTGGAGTAGCCCAGGACGTGCCGCAGGACGATAACGTCGAACTGTTTCGGCGGCAGGTCGGCTATCGCGGTGTACAGGCCGACGCTGCTGTCCATGATCTTGAGCTGGTCGCGGCTGGCCCGCAGCGCACGGGCGATGGAGCCGTCGGCGATGAAGGACGGCCGCCGGTCCTCGGCCTCCAGCTGCAGCCCGACGGCCTGCCGCAGCACGGCCCAGGCGGCCTTCTCGAAGTTCCCCTCTCCCAGCAGTGCCTTCCAGGCGTCCTTGATCTCCAGGAAAACCTGGTGCACGAGCTCTTTGGCCTGGTCCTCGTTACCGAGGTGGCTCTCGGCATACGCCAGGTAGAGCCGGCCGTGGGTCAGGTAGAAGGCCTCGAAGTCCAGCGGGAGATGGTTCAATGCGCCGACCTGCTGCGGCAGGTCACTGGGAACAGCGTCGTCGAAGTCCTCACCGTTCATACCGGCTCTCCGCTGCCCCGGCACGGCCAGAGGGCTCCGGCAGGCCCGACCCCAGCACAGGAGGCCGGTACCAGGCAGGGCCGCGCCGGGCGGCCCGGATCGAACGTCGTACTCATCGTTTCCTCATTCACTTATGCGGATGCTCAACCCGCCTGACCCGCAGGCGCGTTGTCCCCCACTCACCACCTAAGTGATTTCGGATCCCCTTCGCTCAACCGGCCCTCCACGAGATTCTTCAGTGCCCGCAGCCCCTGCGAAGCATGGCTATGGCACCGAAATCGACAGGTCTACACCACCTGCCCCACCTGCATAGATATGCACCCGCTTACTCAAGGCCTTCTCCAGACCGAACAGTCGAGTGACGCACATCACATTCGTTCGGGAGGGCTGGTAGCCCGCCCCGCACAACAACTTCGCGGGGCGTTCAGGCCACGGCACCCCGATCTCCCTCGACGAGGGAAGGGCAGCCTCTCGGTTCCAGGCCTGCGCGGTCTCGTCGAAGCAACGGCCGACAAGCGTGATCTTCCGTCTCCCCAGGCGGAGACATCCCCCCTCCGTGGCGGCCCCGCCGGCGGGCGCCCCCTCCCCAGCGGGGCCGCGTCGCACCTCCCAGCTCCCCACGAAAAACCCAACGCACGCCTCCAGACTGCCGACTCCGCTGCACGCAAGGGTTTGGAAAGAGGCCCCCCCGATCCTCAGCGGTCGTTGGTGCCGAGTACTTCCCGCGCCCCGGGGATGAGCCAGAGTCCCTCTGGGACGAGAGGGCGGCTCCCTGACGTCGGCTCGTGGGGGACGGAGATCCGTGTAGGGACCATAGGCAGGTCTGGGGCCTTGTCCGAAGGGCGAAAGTCTGGTTGAGATGGCCGGGGCGCCTGTGAGCGGGCGGGTTGTGGCGGTCCTTGCCGGGGTGAGAGAGCTGGTCGTTTGCGAGGCCGGGAAGGCCCGGGTGAGTACACGGCCTGCCAGTAGTTCGTGCTTGGCCGGACCGGTAGCCAGTCGGCGGTGCCGACCTTCAGCCAGCGCTCCCTCACCAAGGGAGCAATGCCATCCCGGAGGTCCGATGCGTTCCACGGGGCCGCGGGGTTCTCTTGGCAGTGGGCGGCGATGACTTCGCGCAGCGGTGGAGCGTGCTGGTGGCGCAGGTAGTAGTCGCGGGCCCATTCCGCGACCGCTTGTCCGCGGCCGGTCAGGTCGATCGGTGTGCGCGTGGCCCGGGCCGTGGTCGGTGCGGCGCCTGGTACGAGGGAGCGCATGGCCGTGGCGAGGCGGTAGGAGGCGGGCCGGTTCCAGCTGGTATTGGGATGGAGCTTGTCCAGCCACCCCCGTGCCAGCAGGGTTTGCAGGATCGGCTCGCTGGCCTGAGGGGAGGCAAGGCAGCAGCGGGCCGCCAGGTGCCGCCGGCTGACTTGTCCCCGACCGCCGAGGTCGCTGAGCGCCGTCAGATACAGGGCAGTAAGCCGGACTCCCGCCGGCTCGCCCGTGAGCGCGTCATGGCAGACCAGGCGCTGGACCCAGCCGTTGTAGGGGCGGCGGACCTGTTTGCCTACCCCCGCGGGGAGGGTGTTGCCGGCCATCCCGGGCAGAGGGCACACGGCTGCCGGCGCCCCGGGGACGGCGGAGTGCACGGCGGCCAGGGTCGTGTCGATCCAGCCATCGGCGATCAGCTCAGCGAGGGCGCTGTCCGGCAGGCCGGAGCGTTCCAGTGACAGGTCCTCACTGATCAGCTTGGCTGTACCGTCCTTGCGCATGCGCAGGGCGGCAAGCAGTGCAAGCAGCCGTGCCTCGGCAGTACGACCAGCCCCTGTCGCGGCCAGGTAGGCCAGAGCCGACTCCGTGTACTGCGCATACGTAGCCCGCGGTGCCCACCCGGGAGCTGCCGGGCCCAGCCCGCGCGCAGTTTCCTCGGGGGCCTGGTTCTCCTCCGCCAGGGTCTGCTTGCCGCCAGCGGGAGAAGCCGGCCCCAGGGCGCATGCCTCGCAGCCTGCGGGCAGTTCCTGCCAGGAAAGGTCATCCTCTACCGGAAGGCGGGCCGGTGGCGCGGGGGCATTCTCGCGGAGGATCTTGCAGCGCGGGATGGCGCCGGCGCAGGCCGTGCATACCTCCGCGATGATCCACACCCGGCCGAGAACGTCCGGGATGAGGACCAGGACTGGCGTCTTCGAGCAGGGGGCTGGCCCCGGGAGGTGGCCGGGTGTGTGCCAGGCGCAGTTCTCGGTCTTGCACCGGCAGCCGGTCTCGGTAGCGACTTCGATACGGCCGACGTGTTCGCGGACGTGCCGGAGGGCAGCGGTGCGGGCCAGTACCGGGTCGCGGTAGCGCACGCCATCGGGTGGGCAGGTCGGGTCACCGCAGTCCACCACGCACACTCCGGCAGCGGGGCGCCCGTAGGGGACAAGTCTGACTGTCCAGCGCCGGCCAGGCCGCACCTGCACATCCCTCTTTCCTCATGCACGAAAGCCACCGCCCCGTGCCCAGGGCGGTGCTACCTCAACGACGTCGACAACGACGCGGCGCCGGTCGTGAGCACGCACGTTCATGCGATCGGAGGACCGATGGGGTCGCGGAGGGTGGGTTGTTGTTCCGCATTCTGTTGACGGCGGTGGACACGGGGCGAGCGTGGAGGTGGCCAGTGGCAGGGGCCGTCAACAGGTCGCGCAGTTCCACATACGGCAGATCGGGCAGTTCGTCACGCGAGCGGAAAGATCCCAGAGCCGCGCAGTCGGAGCTCCACGAAGTCGAGTCCGGTGCCTGACCCCGCACTGGCCACCTGCGATCGCCCCCACGGTGGCCTTCACATTGTGTTGCCGCTGCTCGGGCGTCAGGGCTGGAAGGGGTAGTCGACCTGTTTAGTAGACGACGCGAACGACGGTCACCAGAAGAACGCTGGGATCGGAGCTCACGTAATACACGGCGATCGCGGCACCCCCGACGACGGCCTGACGCCGGTCTCTTTCCCCTCCGACGGCGCGGGATCCGTGCCCGTACGGGTCGGCTGTCAGTTTCCGCATGCCCTGGTCGAAGCTGTTCCGCAGGCCCGAATCCATGGCTTTGAGGGCCGAGTCCGCTTCCGGCGCGTACTGCACGCGGTACTGGCTCACGCCACCCCCGCTTCGGGATCCTGGGGAACGCAACCGATGAAGTCACCGGCCCGCAGCCGCGCGATGATCGCGTCGTCCTCCTCGCCCGCCGCAGGCGTGGCCGACAGCGACCAGGACGCGAGAACCAGCTGCAGCTGATCCGCAGGGGTGGAGCCGATCTCGGCGTCGAAGGCCGGCTGCTGGTCCTCCGGCAGCGCCGCGCGGATGCCGTCAATCGTGGCGGGAATTTCGACCAGCTCTCCGCCGATGTGAGTGGTCCAGGTAGCTGTGCTGATGTCGCTCACGGTGTACCTCCTCATCCAGCGTCTCACGGTAGCCGTCCGCGACGAGCGGCGTATCGGAATGCGGCTGTTCATGCCGTACGACGGTGGAGGAGAGCGGGCGCGTCGGGCAGGAAGCTGGCCAGCTCTCTCGGCTCGGGCCCGGCGCAGGGCGGCGGCCTCGGTCGCTGCGGCTTGGCGGCGCCGCTGTGTGCGGACCACGTCGATCGGGGCCGGTGCATCGTCCGCAACGACGTCAGCCTCAGGGAACATACGGCGGCTGAGCTCCCGCATTGCGGCGGCCTGCCGCTCCACCGCCTCCGCGATACCCGGGGCCACCTGGCGCTGCAAAGCCGCCGCCCGGTGCGCGGCGAGCGCGCGGCGGTAGCCCTCGCAGGCGTTCTCCCGGGTGCGCACCGGCCCGCCGGGCGCGGCGGCGGGCGCCGGACTGGTGTCGGCCGGCTCGGGCTCGGACACCGTTCCGGGCGGCAGGATCCGTAAGGCGCGGACGACCGCGCGGCCGGCCAAGGTGTTCGCGGCCGCGATGACGCGGGTCTGCTCCAGACGGGTCTTCGCCGCCCAGGCTGCCGACTCCGGGCAGACGGTGAGCTGGCCGGAGCCCGCGTCGTAGCCGATGGCCGCGACGTGCTCGGCAAGGTCGGGGGCAATGGCCGCCCACCGCTCCCGCAGCGTGGCGCCGACGGCCGGGAGTTCCCACGCCCGCTCGGCGACCAGCGCATCGATCGCCGCTGCGAGCCCCATCGGCTCGCGCCCGTCCCGCTGTACCGTACGGACCGGCCGCGGTGTCTGCTTCGCCTTCCGGCCGCCGCCGTTCTTCCGCGCCGCCTCCCTGGCGGCCCGCAGCGCGACCCGGGCCAAGTCGACCCCAGACACCTCGCCACCACTCATGCCTGCCCCCAGGCGGTGTGCGCAAGAACCAGGTGGCGGGTACCCACCAGGCGCAGGACCTGGTCGACGAACCGGCTGGTGAACAGCCTCCTCGCCGAGAGCTCGCCGTACTCGTCGATGTGGTCAAGGACCAGCTGGTGGTCATGCTCGGCGCGGGCCCGCCAGTCGATGACCTGCTGCCGGGTCAGCTCCTCGAGCACCAGCGGCGCCTCGCCCTCGCCCCCATTCTGGGGCACCGGGGCTTCCTGGACCGGACGGGGCGCGGGCACCGCCACCGGCACCGCGGCCGGGACGGCCGGGCCCACGGACACTGGCCCGGCCTCGCGGGCACGAGCCTGCAGCGCGACACGCTGCGCTTGCAGCCACTGCCGTTCTCGGGCTTTCGCCCAGCCCTCGGCGGTCACCGCCTGGTGCAGCCGCCGGTCGGCCTCGGCCCGCCGCTCGACCTCGGAGGCGCGGGGCATCTGCGCGTCGACCGCGGCCATGATGGCCTGGCGCTGGGCGCGCCGGTCGCCGGCCAGGTAGGCGCAGGTCTCACACGGGCCGCCGGTGTCCATCCGCAGGCCTTCGTCGCACCGGACATCGCCGCACATCTGACGCTTCGGCAGTCCCCGGGCGACCAGCCAGCCCACCGGGTCCTCGACAGCCGTCGGCCCGCCCTGGGCCGCGAGGCGCCGGGTCAACCTGCCGGCCAGCACGCTGGCCGCGTCTGCCCGGCCCACGACCCCGGCCGCCGCGGCGAGCTCCTGGCGCGCGGCCTTCTCGACCAGGCGGCGTGCGTACCGGCGCTTCAGGCGCGCCCACAGCACCTGGATCGGAGCGAGCACTGCCAGCAGATCCGGCGGTGGTAGCGGAAACCTTCCCCGCCGCTGCCCGCCTTGACCTGGGCCGCCAGCCGACGGGGCCTTCGTACCGCGTCGCCTGCTGCCCTGGATGTCCTTCGCCGCCGGGGGCTTCTTCGGCTGTTCCCCGCGCAGCGGGCCGTCCTCGCGCACGCACGCACGATCCGGCAGACCAGGGTGCCCACCACGGTCTTCGCCGGAAAACCCACCAGAGAGAACCGGGAAAGGGACGGGGGTAACCAGGGGAGGGTGATCAGTGTGAAGGATTGCCGCAACGTCGGGCTCTGCAACATCCGCCTCATCCGTCACCGGTACGTCGCTGACCTGCGACTCTTCCTCCTGCTCTGGCGCCTCGCCAGGCCCTGCCGCAACGTCGGGGTCTGAAAGGACGAGGTTCGGGGCCGTCGAACGGTTCTCCTGGACGTCATCGACGTTGGTACGGCCGTGCGCGGCGGCGACTGCTGGCACCATCAGCCGCGTACGGTGCGCGAGCCCGGACGCCGTCCGCACCCGGACCCGGCGCACCAGGCCCCGGCCCTCCAGACGCTCCAGCACTCGTTCCCCCGCCGAAGCCGAGCAGCCCAGCAGCCGGGCCACCGTCGCTGCCGCCCGGCCGCGCCTGATGTCCACCGCCCCACCGCACTGCCGGACTCGTCCAGACTCCCGCGCTTCCAGCACCAGAAGCAGCAACGCCAACCGGTCCGTCGCCGCCCCGCGGCCCGTACGGTCCCCGAGCAGCCCCGCCGGAGTCACCCGGCCGTCCCGGTGCCTCCAGCCCGGCGCCATCACGGCCTCCAGCAGCCGCAGCAGCGTTGCGAACTCCTTCTTCGCCAGCGCCAGCGGATGCCCGACTACGCCCTGCGCGGCCCACAGCGGAAGCACCTTGCACTTCAGGCCGTCGTCCTGGCCGTACTCGCCCTCCGCCGTCTCCACGGAGACCACGCCCGAGCGGCGCAGGCCCGGCAGCACGTCGGAGGCGACGTACGAGGCCGACAGCCCCAGCCAGCGGCCCAGCTCACTGGTCCGGATCTCCACCACACCCGACTCCGACGGCGTCCGCGCCCCCAGCACGACCACCGCCAGTCGCACTGCGTCCGACGCACCGACCAGGCCGGCCACGTCCAGCAGCGCGCGCACCGCACTGCCCAGCCGGGCGCGGGCATCGCGGCCCAGTGCCAGCGGGCGGGCTGGCCCACGAACCGGCAGTGGACCGGCTTGCGCGGGAACCGACCCCAGCCGACGCCGGGAGCATCGGACCAGTGCCTCGTCGACGGAGTTGTCGACGCTCTCCCGGAGGGGGCCCATCAGCGAGGCGGCCGGCGCCGCCGCGGCGCCGTTCATCGGGCACCGCCGACGTCCGCCGGATGGAGATAGAGCTCCCCTTCAGTAGAGGTGTTGCGGGAGGGGCGCGGTGTGACACTCGCACCCCAAGAATCTTCGTGATTAATAGCGCGAACAGGGCAAATAGGGTGTGCGAATCCCGTCACGCGGGAAGCGCGGGGGGCCTGAACCGGGGTGAAACGGACATGGTCAAGCTGACAGGGGACACCACTCTCGGGCACTATGAGAAACGACCTGCTCTCCGTGTAGCTGGACCGACCCGAGCCCTCGGGCCTGGCCGGACCAGATGTGTGGATGTGTCAGGTGCCGCCCCCTTCGTGAGAAGAGGGCGGACACCGATCGGGCGGGGGGAGATTTCTCCTCTCTCTCGGGCCTGCTGAACCGCGAAGCCCCTGTGGTGGGGGCGCTGCGGGTCATGCGGGGCGGTACTGATCTGGCTGTGGTGGCCGTGGTTAGTGGCCGGTGGTGCTGTGGCCCTGGTGAGGGGCCGGGTTGGAAATGAGCGGCTCGGTGAGCCGCAGCTCAGAACCAGCTGCTAACTGGGATCTGAGTAGCCGACGCGGGTGGTTAATCCGGTCGGTAGACGGGCCGCGCGAGGCCAGCGGGTGGTTAATCCGCTTCTCGGCGCGCGCGGCCGATGGCCACTAGGTCATCCCGCTCCCCCTTCGGAGGCCGGCGTCGGCATGCCCTCATCCGCCTGCGCGGCCTCGGGATACCGCTCCGCGAGCCGGTTGAGCAGGTGCAGGTAGACAGCGCGGTGCGGACGTCGGGGGTGGGTCTGGCCCAGCTCCCAACGGGCTACGGCAAGGCGTTTCACGCCCACGGCTTCCGCGACTTCCTGCTGCGTGAGGCCGGCCGCGAGGCGCAGCTTCGCGCGCACGGGCGGCGGTGGCAGGACGTCGTCCAGCAGGGCGTCGACCCGCTTCAAGCGGTCCGGGTCGGTCACGGCGCAGCCTTTCAACATCGATGATTGCCTGAAAGATACACCACGCGATCTCCGTCCGGGAGACGCCACCACCACGAACTGCGTTCGGTTCGACGCCCGGTAGGGTCCGTGCCCGTGGTGTCCCGCCTCGCGTTCTTCGACCTGGACGGCACGCTGATCGACAGGCAGTCGGCGCTCAGCGATGCCGTGACCGGCCTGTGCCGCGCCAACGCCCTCGCTCCGGACGCCGAACAGTGGCTGCGCACCGAACTGGCCGACCGCGCGCATGCCACCGACTTCGCCCGGCTCCGAGAGGCCTTCGGCCTGCAGGTGCCCGCGGAACAGCTGTGGCACGAGTACGTCGGCCTCATGGCGGCCGCCAGCGCCTGCCGCACTGAAGTCCTCGAGGGACTGGCGCATCTGCGAGCATCCGGATGGACGATCGGCATCGTCACCAACGGGGCCAGCGACATCCAGCGCGCGAAACTTACCGCGACCGGCCTCGCCGACCTGGTCGACGGCGTCGCCGTCTCGGGCGACCTGGAGATCCGCAAGCCGGACCTGCGCCTCTTCGAACTCGCAGCCTCCCGCTGCAACGCAAACCTCACGGACGGCGGCTGGATGGCCGGCGACAAGCCCGGGGACATCGTCGGCGGCCACCGGGCCGGCCTGCGCACCATCTGGCTGCGCGGGGGCCTCTGGGCAGACGGGCTTCCCGCTGCGCACCACATCGTCGACGACGTCACCGACGCCATCGCCATCCTGCTCAACGAGACGGAGTAGCACCGTGGACCAGCCGACCGTCGGCATCCTCCACCCCGGCAGCATGGGCGCCGCCGTGGCCGCCTGCGCCGCCACCAACGCGGCCTCGATCGTGTGGTGTGAGGCCGGGCGCAGCCCCGCGTCCGCGGCGCGCGCCGCGCAGTTCGGCCTGACGGCTGTGGCCACGCTGTCCGAACTGGCGGACCGAAGCGACATCGTCATCAGCCTCTGCCCGCCAGCCGCCGCAGAGGACCTGGCCCGCGACGTCGCCAGGCACGGCTTCGCCGGGGTGTACGTCGAGGCGAACGCGATCAGCCCCGAGCGAGCGCAGCGGATCGCCGCACTGCTCGAACCGGACGCGACCGTCGTGGACGGCGGCGTCGTCGGCTCCCCGCCCGTCGGCGGCAAGACGCCAGCCCTGTACCTGTCCGGCGCGGTCGCCGCGACCGAGCGCATCGAGGCGTTGTTCGCGGGCACCGCCGTCCGGGCGACGGTGCTGGGCACGGAGGTCGGGAAGGCGTCCGCGCTGAAGCTGGCGTACGCGTCATTCCAGAAGACCTCGCGCGTGCTGGTAGCGCTCGCGATCGGGTTGGCGCGCGAGCACGGCGTCGACCAGGAACTCATCGAGGTCGCCTCGCGGCGGACCGACTCGTACCTCTCCGAGCCCGAGTACGTCGCCAAGGTCGCGGCGCGCGCCTGGCGCTGGGGCCCGGAGCTGGAGGAGACCGCTGACATGCTCGCGGCTGCTGGCCTGCCGCCGGAGATGCTGCGCGCGGCTGCGTCCACGCTGGCACGGTGGCACGACGTCAAGGGCGACGGCGATCTCACGCTCATCGACGCCCTTGACCGGCTCGCCCAGCCGTAGCTCGCGCTCATGCCGCCGCCGCTCCCGCCCGCCGGGCCAGCAGCTGGTCGATGAGGCGGGCCGACTCCTCGGGCGACGCCGTCGTCGTGTCCACCGTGAGGTCCCAGACCTTGTCCGGGTGCGCGTCCAGGTCCGCGCGGGTCGCCTCCCACGCCGCCAGACGCGCCGCGGTGTCGCTGTCCCCCCGGCCCGCAGACCGCTGCACGGTCACCTCTTGTGGGCACCACAACAGCACCACCGCCCAGTCAGCCTCGTAGCCGTCGACGAGCACGCGGATGCCGTCGATCTGTCCGAGATGTACTACCGGTACCCCGGCCGCGAACGCGGCGTCCATGCCGGGGCGGTCGATGACGTACGTGTTGCCGTATCTCGAGTTTGCGTAGATGACGTCGCCCGCCGCTTCGAGGTCGGCCAGCTGCTGGACCGTGCCCATCCGGTAGCCGGTGGTCTTCCCGGATCCCACCTTCAGGCGCTGGAACAGGGCGTAGCGGCCGTCGGCTTCCACCAAGGCGTGGGTGACGGTGTCCTTGCCGGCGGCGGGCGGGCCGTACAGGATCACGCCGGTAGACAGGGTGGTCATGCGTACATCCTTCCGAGGGCGAGCTTGGCTTGGTCGGCCAGGCTCACTGCGGAGCCCAGCCGGTTGTCGACGACGAAGTGATCGACCTTTGGAGCGAAGTCGGGGTCGACGCCCTTGATGTATTCGTCCCAGTTCGCCAGCTTCCACGTGTCCCGGGCCGCGCTGCGGAAGGTGATGTACTCCCGCATGCTGTCGTGATCACACTGCACCCAGATCACGGCAAGCTCCGCGCCGAACGACCTGCACCGGTTGGCTGTCCGCTGCATCCAGGTGGGATCGGAGAACTCTCGCAGAAACGGCGCGTCGAGCACGGTGCTTATCCCCGCCCTGACGTTGTCGAACGCCGACTCCATCAGGCACTGGTATTCCGCATCCCGCGCCTTCTCCAGGTAAAGAGGGCTGTGCCGGTCGTGTGGGTCTCCGCCGTGTGCGATCAGGAGCGCTTCCACTAACGGCCGGGTGAGGCTGTCCTTGTCCAGCCGTGGCCACCCGGTCAGGTACGAGATGAACTCGGCAAGCTCCGACTTGCCGCTACCTGCGTACCCGCCGACCATCACGAGGTGCGGCCGGTGAGGGTCACCCCCGGTGTGCCGCCGGCGCCACGCGTCCAGGATCCGATGACGCAGGCCGTGGTGGTCGACCTGCCCGCCTGGGGCAATCTGCAGCAAAGCCGACTCCACGGCCAGGACGTGCGCCCCGGTCACCATGTCATTTCGAGGCGTCAGACCCGGCAGCTGTGGCTGCTCCTCGTGCGGCAGTCGGTTGCGGAAGCCCAGCTCCCACGGCGTCGCGCTGTACAGCAGGCAGTAGGCCCGCTGGTAGTGGGGGTTGGGATAGGACTTGCCCGATTCGTGATTGGAGATCGTCTGGAAGTTCGCCTGGAGCCTGATCTTCGCGGTCTCCGCGATCCCCCGCAACTGGTCGCCGGCCGCCTCCAGGGTCAGCCCGTGCGCTTCACGGTGTTTTCGAAGCGCGCCCGGCACCCACCCCGGGTGTTCTCTCGTTGCCACGCTGTTCCCGCCGATCGTCTCCATGTCCCGGAGGCTAGAGCTGCCTCGCGGGACGCCGGTATCACTGTCTCGTTGAAGGCTTCGTTGAAAACAGTCACTGAGCTGCACTTATGGCTGTGAACGAAGTGCAGCCCGGAGGGGAATCCGTCAGTTCAGGCTGTAACCAGTGCGGTGCCGTAGTAGCGGGTCAGCGCGGCCTGAGCGCCTGATCCCTGAGCCGTGATGATCCTCTGAAAGCGGGCGGACCGGAGGTCGCCCGCGATGAGAACCCGTGGGTGTTGCTGGTCGGGAGGGCAGTAACCGTCTGAGCCCTGCATCAGGCCCTCCAGAGCGGAGGGACGGTTGCCCAGGTTGTTCAGGACGGTGCTGGCGACGTACCCGGTCTGTTCTCCACTGCGGCTCTCGGCGCAGATTTCCCAGCTGCCCTGACTGTGCCGGGCTTCCGTGATCACGACCCGGGAGATGGGGAGCAGCCGGACGCGAGCGTCCGTCGCGACCTCGGCGGCTTTGTAATCATCCTCGGGCGGACACAGGACGTTCAGCGTGCACTGCACGTGAGGATGGGCCCGCAGCCACGTGCCCAGGGGGCGGTCGGCGCCGATGACGTATGTGACCCCATGCAGGTCCTCGGGGCAGGCGCGCCACAGTGGCGGTGCCCAGAGGCCCTCCGGGACGGTCACCCAGTCGGTGTGCTGCGGCGCCAGGGTGGTGACGCCGGTGGCCACGACGGCAGCAGCCGCGGTGAGCACCTGCCCGTCGTCGAGGACCACTTCGACATGGTGGTCGTGCCCGTCGACACGTACGGCACGGCCGCGGAGAAGACGACAACGCGCGCTCTGGGTGATGCGGGCGATGTCGGCGGCGAGTGCATCGGCGAGGGCAGGGCCTGTCTGCCAGTTGCCCGGCATGTTTTCGAGCGCCCCGATGTGGTGCAGCTTCCCGCCGACCTGGCCGGCTTCTATGAGGGTGCTGCGCATGCCGAGGCTGCCGGCCATTACGGCGGCGGCGACGCCGGCCGGACCCGCGCCGACGATGAGCAGATTCGTCTCGGGTACGGCGGTCATGCACATGTCCCTTCGGGGAGGGCCGGTGAGAGGAGTTCGAGTGCCTCGGCGCTGGTGATGAGCTGCCGGGTGCCGATCAGGCGTCGCGCCACGGTCAGGCCGGCTTGGTGGACTTCATGACCGGCCTCGGAGGCGCACGCGTCGGTGACAATCCACGGAGCGATGCCGGCCTCGAAGGCGTCGGCAGCGGTCTTGAGGACGCACGAGTCGGTGGCAATCCCACACAGCAGGACGTTCCTCCAGCCACGGTCCTGGAAGCCGCCTAGGACATCTGGGGTGAAGGCGCTGTACGTGACCTTGTCGACGATCTGGGCGGCGCGATCGGCGTGCGCGGAGAGCTCGGTGACGATGTCCGTCTCCGGGGCACTCTGGAGCGCCGTCCAGTCCAGCAGCCGGACGAATGGGGAGTCAGGGTAGTTGGAGTACCGGGAGAACAGCACTGGCGAGCCCGTTGCTTCCCACCGTGTGACGAGACTGGCGATGACGGGTACCACGTGTCGGCTCTTGTCGTTCACGAATCCGTTCTGGACGTCGATCACGAAGAGGGGGATAGTGCGATCCACCGCAGCCTGCCTTCCTGTGTCACGGGTCAGGGCACCAGCACGTCCTGGGCCGCCTTGAGCCGATCGGGCAACTCGCTGGTGGCGAGGATTGCCTTGCGCATCAGGCGGTGTTGCACGGTTTCGATCGGCCCGGACTGCGTCAGTCGGGAGTACGTGGCAGCGAGGTAGGGGCGGCCGTACCCCTCGGGCATGACTGGATCTTGACCAGATTCGAGAAGCGCCTGGATGTGCACTGACAGCGCCCACAGCGTCTGGACGTCGAGCTCAAGGTCGACGATCTCCAGGGCGGTCAGGGCCTGCTCGGTGGCCAGGGGGTGGTAGGCGATGCCGGACCAGCCGGCCAGTCCCATGGAGACGGCGCCGGAGAACTCGACGGTATCCGGGTGTTCCCAGCTTGTGGCGAAGAGATGCGCCTCGACGTCGGGGGCAAGGCCACGAATGTTGGCGGGGTCACGGCGGTCGACGAGGACGGACGGGGTGACCAGCAGCTGCATCGCTGTCGGCAAGAGGCTGGCGTTCCAGGAATGGGTGCCGAGCTCGTAGACGGACAGCACGTAGCCGGGTGTGGGAGCGGGGCGCCCCTCGGGTAAGGCGGCTTTCAGGAGCCGGGTCAGCAGTTGCCCGGCCCAGGCACGGTCGTCGAGATAGGTGCGGTAGCGCCACACCGCGAGATCTGTAATCGAGGCTGGCTCTTGGTGCTGTTCAAGGTGCAGCAGCGCGACACCGCACGCGTATGCGTACAGCGTCGCCGCCCTGGCGGTGGGGTGAGTGACGGTCAAGGCGCGCCGCTCAAGCCCGGCCGGCCCTGGTGGGACAGGGCGCCCTTGCTGCCACGCCACGGTCAGCGGCCCGCCGATGTACGCGGGCAGGAACTTGTGGGAGATGACATGGAACGGCTGGCCCGGAGCACCCGCGGGCCTGCCGGGATGCTGATGGGGCGGAGAACTCGTGCCGTTCGACGCCGCGAGGCGTGCATAGAACGCGGCGCGTGCCTCCGGGGGACATGTCGCGAGCGCCGTGTCGAGAATCTGCTGCATCTCCGGCACGCACACCAGGCTTGCTCCTTGCTTGCGCCACTTGGTGACAGTCCGCGGGCTGATGCCCAGGTGCTCGGCGAAGCCGCGTACGGACATCCGCATCACGGACTGGAGCAGAACGGCCTCTCTGCCGGTCCATTGCTCCACAGTGACCATCGTTAGCCCCCTCCGGCGGTGCGTCTAGCAGAGTATGGGCCCAAGTGCGACACCGGTACTACGCCAGTTCCACACCTGGACCTCTCATCCAATCTCCCAAATCCGCAGGCTTGTTGGGGACCAGGCCGCTCGATCTCTTGCGGAGCCACGGATGAGTCACACCGCACCCACCCCGGCAGCTGAATGTGACCTCCACAGGACGCCCCCACCACCTGCTTCGCCTGTCTCTACACGCGATTTCAACGGGCAGCATCACTCCGTTGAAGCTCGGGTTGAAGTGGACCTGATGCGCATCGTGATACCCCCGATCCTCAAAGCCCGATTGAGTTGTCGCATCCAAAACCGCAGCTCGCAGGGGGCTTCCATGCACTGCCGCTCACTACGCCCACCGAATTCGCACGAAAGGTCGCTATGGTCCGCGACTTCGCTGCACTCGACGGCCTCGAGCACAGAGTCGAAGCACTGGGTGACCCCGCATGGTCGACAGGCCGCGTCGTCAGGCTTCGAATTCGTAGTCCAGGACATACACGGCCGAATCCATCGTCATCTCATTGACCTCGACCGCTCGCCCCTCGGCGTCGAGCGCAGTGCGCACCAGCTTGATCACAGCGCGATCGGCCGGGATCGAGAGCCGGGTCGCCTCCTCGCCGGAGGGCGTCCGCACGCGGATCTCCTCGCGGAAGTGTGTGGGGGCGTATCCGAGGTCGGCGAGTCGTGCGTAGATCCCGCCGGGGCCAGGGTTGGCCTCCGCGATAGCGGAGCCTTCCACCAGTGCTTGCGGGAGGTAGGACGCGGCGAGCATGACCGGCCGACCTTCCATCACATAGCGGCGGCTGCGTACGCAGACCAGGTCGTCGGCTCCGAGGCCCAACACGTGGGCGATGTGCTGAGGCGCGGCAACGCCCTGCGTGACGGTGACCTGGTCAACGTCCGGGGCGCGGTCGTCATCGGCCTCCCATATCGCCTTGCCGCTCCCCCATTGGGCGCGGCCCAGCCGGGGGATGCCACGGCGGCGGATCGGACGGAACGCGGCGACGCGAGCACCGGCTCCTCTTCTTGTCTCTACCAGTCCCTCGGTGCGCAGGATCTTCAATGCCTGACGGGCGGTCAGGGTGGCGACCTCGTACTGTGCGGCGAGCGCACTTTCCCCGGGAAGCCGATCGCCAGGGCCGTACCCGCCGGATTCGATCGCTGCTCGCAGGTCATCAGCGATGCGCTGGTACTTGGGTCGCTTCGTACCCGTTTCACTCGCCATACGTCTCCCTACCTCGTTAGCGATCCTACGGCTGCTTGCTATCGAGGCCCAGGTAAGGGCGCCTTGAACCGCGCGGGAGCCGTCGCCCGACGGTACCTCGTTAACGAACCTCTTGACATCGCTAACGCGGGTGGCTGTACTGATGATGCACCGAACCTCGCTAACGAGGTGAGTGTAGAGGCGCCGAAAAGGTGCTGCTTCGCCCTGCCCAACCGCTATCGGGACGCCTCCCGAGATCTGCACTTCCGAGAGGAGCACCACCTCATGACCACGACCTCTGTCCCCGTCAACGGCTTCTCCGAGAACTTCGATGCCGAGACCCTCGCGCTCCTGGACGCCGTCGAGGTGGCCCTTCCGGAATTCGGTGACGTGGGCCTGGACGTCGTGTTCGGCACGCCGCTGGAGATGCACGAGCTCGTCACCCCGGGAGAGCTGGCCCGCTTCGAGGCCGCTGCCGGCCCGAGGGGTGGCAGCACCAAGGCGCAGGACGACGTCGTCGCCGAGTTCGCCGCGCGGAAGGCCGCGGCCCAGGACATCATCGCGGCCGATCCGTCGATCACCGAGCGAGTCCGCGAGCGCCTGCTGGAGGCCCTGGAACCCTCGATTGCTGAGTGGTTGCTCCGCCCGCTGCCCGCCGTCTACGCGCCAGCCGCCGAGGTCCTGCCGCTAGCCGCCTGATCCCGCCGGGTCCTCGCGGACCCGGCTCTCCCACCCGGAACCGCTCGCAGGGCGGCGTCGGCTGAGGGAGCCGGAACCCGACTCCTCTTCAACTTCATAGCTGAGTTCGCGCACACCGGGTTGACGGGTCATCCGACCACGAGGTCCCCGGCCGAGCTCAGCAGCACGTCTCTCCGCAGCGGTTGCGCTGCCTGATCACCACGGTCCCTCGCATCGGCCCGTGCTGGTCGGAGAACGCAGCCCGTTCCCGGTTCGCCTTGTCCTTGGAGAGCTTTCATGCGCCCGAGCACTCGCTCTGCCCTCCTCCTCAGCGAGATCCCTCCCCATCACCTCAACCTCCGCGAAGACGAATTCCGGTCCGTCGTCTGTCCGGACTGCAATGAGTGGCACCCGATCCAGCGCCGCATGATCAAGACCCACCACCTCGACCGCGCGACCCGTGGCGGCAAGGCGCGGCGCTGTCCCGGCAGCGCCCGCCGGATCACCATGGACATCTCCGTGGAGCAGTGGTGGGACAACCTCGCCTCGGGGGTGAAGGACGCGGCCTCCCGCCACGGCACGCGGGTGATCAAGAAGAGCACCAAGCCCGTCACGCCGGTCTCCCGGATGGGCATCCCCTACACCACCCTGGTCAACAGCTGGCGGGCGCACCGAGCCCTGTGCCGCGCATGCCGGGACACCCACCCCTGCGACCACGGCCAGCTCCTCCAGGCGCGCATCACTGGCCTCGCCCGAGCTGCGCTCGTCCGGCAGAACAACACGCACCCGGCCGCCTGAGCCGCCAGACCCTGACGAACAACCACGTCCACTCCGCGATCGGGCAGCCGCAGGACGCGGAATCCCGTCCCGCCTCCCGCGCTGAGCGTGAGGCAGTCACTTGGAGGTCCTATGTACAGCGTGTTCGACGACGACGAGCGTCGCCGATTCCACAGCCCTTCGGCCTACACGGCCTCAGCCGTGGTGAACATGCTGCTCGACGCCGAGCGGAAGGTCACGTCCGACCTGTGGTCGGACTACGACCCCACCGCGATGCTCACCCCGACCCTCTACGCCCAATGCGCCGGGGACGTCAGCGTCCTCACCAGCTCGCTCTGACCGAACCGAACGACCACGGCCGCCCCCACCCAACCTAGGTGGGGGCGGCCGTGGCTGCTCGACGGCAGCTACGACGACAGCCCACCGAGGAGGCACCCTCCGTGGGCTGTCTTGGCCAGTCGCTCCCAGTGAGAGGAAGACGCGACCGTGACCATGATGACAGCTGCACCCGACAGGGTGCACGTGCAGACCATGAGGGCCCCTGCGCTCCAAGCCGTGGTTGACGCGGGCGCCGCCTGCGCCGATCTGCGCAATGCCCCGCTCCCGGAGGAGTGGTTCCGTAGCGAGGGCGAGACCGAGGCCGAATGGTCCTTCCGAGCCAAGGTCCTGGGCGACTTCTGCCGAGAGATCTGCCCCGTGATGGCGGAATGCCAGGAACTCGCGCTGCGCCAGGGCGAGGGCCGGCCGTGGCAGGACGACATGGTGCGCGGCGGCCTCTCCGGCCACGAGCTCGTCGACGAACGGGCCCGGGACGAGGAGCGCCTGGCGTTGGCAGTGGCCGATGACCAGCGAGCCGCGGTGGAGTGGCAGGAGTACCTGCAGGCGGCGCTGTGGCAGATGAAGCAGGCCAGCATGGTGGTCGGGGCCGGCGCCGCTAAGGAGGAGGCCCGCAGGGTGAGCAACGACCGTGCCCGCGAGGCCGCCGCACGCCTGCAGGCGATCCGTCGTGAGCGGCGGGAACGCGCCGGCTGGGGTGAGGCTGCATGAGTTCCGAGCACACCAGGAGCGATGCGCAGGAGCGCGAGGCCGGGCAGATGGACGACTTCCTGCGCCGCGCGCGGGAAGCGGACGCCCGCCGGTCCGGTGGAGGTGCGCGATGACCGCTGCCGAGGAGGTCGCTCGCCGCGCGAGAGAAGCCCGCCATGCCGCCGAAGCCGCTGAAGAGCAACGACGTAAGGCACAGGAGGAGATGGCCCGTCACGGCAAGGCAGTCTCCGCACTCCGCTGACGTCTGCGACCGGATCGCACCCAGGCCCACCCGGCGGCGCGCGGAAGGTCACCCCGATGTCGGGGCGAGATCACCCCGCGCCGCCTGCCCCACCGCACACCTACATCCACCAGGAGCTGCAGTGGACAGCATCCGCTTCTCCCAGACCCATGGCGATCCCCTCTCGTGGAGCGCCGCCGAGTGTGAGACCTCCCAGATTCTCGCCTCCTTCAACCCGACTGCGCCGTTCGGCGCGCCTGCCGTGCTGCTCGTCCCGGTGCGCGGAGGCGGGCGGGTGGCCGTCCAGGTGCACCGCACCGTCGCGGACGGCCTGCTCGTGCACCGCGCGGTCGGCCTGCCCGGCTGGCGGCTGACCCATCACTCCGGTCGGAGCATCGCTGGCTTCGAGTACCGGTGGCAGGCTCTGCTGGCAGCCGTCTATCTCGAGCGCGTTGCCGACTGGAGGTACAGCCCGTCCGCCCTGCGCGCGGACACCGCCGCCCTGATCGCCGACGTCGACGCGGGGGTGCGGAAGGCCGGCGGCGTGCTGCTGGTGACCCCGGGCGGAGTGGCCGACCGGGTGTTGAGTGCCCGCCGCGCACCGACGGCTGTGCCGTCCCCCTGCCCCGCCTGACTGACGGTTGCCCTGATCCGCCCGCACCGGCCCTGCGCCGGGTCGGGCGGTGAAGGGGAGCCGGACAGCCCGGCTACAGAAGGAGGGGCACGCATGTTCAAGAAGTTGCGCGAGCGGCAGATCAGGCTCCAGGAGAGGCAGCGGCACTCCCGCCTGATGGGCGTGGCCGAGGACTTGGTCCGGGAGGTGGGGATGAAGCAGGCGCTGACGACGTCGCCGCAGGAGGTCAGCCCCGTGGAGCCCGTAGAGGTCGCCTGCTTGGCGTTTGCTCGGTACCAGCTGCGCATCGACGAGGCCGAGGCCGCCGACTACCTGGCCGCCGCCCTGGTCGCCCGCGGCTACCGCACTGACCACTGGCCCGCCGCCTCCGCCTGACCCCCTGCTCCTACCAGGCGGGTCCGCCAAGGCCAGTCCTTCCCGCTTCACAGCACATGCCCAGGCCGGGCGCCCGCACGACGGGCGGCCGGCCTTTCCGTACGCCCCCCGGGGACAGTCCCGGAGCCGACTCCCTCTCGACGCAGGAGGACCACATGTCCGGCACCATCCCGCTGAAGCACCCCCTCGACCCCGGTCTGCCCCGCCGTCAGGAGGCCACCGAGCCGGCGCCCCCCGCCCCCGCCCCCGCGGTCGCCGACCTGAGCAAATACCACCACCCGCACTACATGCGATCCGAGCCCGGCCAGCATGAGGGCTGGACCGTCTACTTCGCGCCCTTCACCGGCCGCGAGCCCAAGCCGGAGATTCCCCCGGCCGTCTACGACGACAAGACGGTGACCTGGGAGCAGCACCGCGCGCTGGGCGCCCAGTACAAGGCGGCGCGGATCACCTGGTCCAAGGCCCGCTTCCGCCTGCAGGCCCACCCACTCCTGCGCCAGGCCGCGCCGCTGTGGGAGGCGTGGACGCAGGCACAGGCAGAGCTGCACGCGACCTTCAAGGCGTTCTGGCAGACCCCGGACGGCTCGTGGCGCGCGCAGCTGCTGCGCCTTACCGACGCCGAGCAGGCCGCGAAGAAGGCCGCCGCGGACTGGGACGGGCTCGCCGAGAAGCTCGCGAAGGTCGTTGCCGAGCATGTCCGCGCCGCCGGCGAGTGGGAGGCGCTCGAGCTCAATGACGTCGCCAAGGAGATCGGCCTGGACGCCACGCAGTGGTGGATCGACCACATCTCCGAATACGAGCCCACCTCGTACTACCGGAGCCGGGAGACCCCGCTCGTGGACCACGTCACCGATGAGATCGCCAAGCAACGCGAGCGGCTCCGGGAGGTCGCCGACCTCGCTGGCGACTCCGGCCTGGAGCACCGCACGCTCCACTGAGCCCGCCGCGGGCCCTGTGTCGCCCCCGTTTCGGCTCCATCGGCAGCCGTTTCGGGAGCAGCCGCCCGCGTTTCGGGAGCGGCCCCCGTCGTTTCGCGCACACCCTGAACGCCCCATTCCGGAGGCCCCCTATGACGCTCACCGAGTGGCCGCGCACCGCGGCCGAACCCGACCCCGTTTCGGCGCCACCGGCCGCCGTTTCGGAAACGCACGAGCCAGTTTCGTGGACGCCCGACATCGTTTCGGACGCGTCGGAGGGCGTTTCGGAGACGGAAAACGGAAGCGGAGTCGAGACCTCCGAAGGGAAGCTGACTGCCTCCCAGACATGGACGACTGCGGGGATCGTGGCCGCCGCGCTCGTCCTGGCGGGCATCGGCCTGTACCTCAGCTTCGGGCACGTTGCGGTCTTCGCCTTCGAGCGGCTCCGCTTTGGCTCGCTGGGCAAGGGCCAGATGTTCGCGGTCGGCGTCGACACCGGCATCATGGTGATGATCGCCGTCGACCTGCTGATGGCCTGGCTCAAGCGCCCCATCAGCTGGATCCGCTACCCGGTATGGCTGCTCACGGCCGCCACAGTGGTCCTCAACGCCGCCGCCGGCGCCCCCCGCGGCCCCTGGGAGACGCTCGACTACATCGCCGCCGGCGCTCACGGCACCGTTCCGGTGCTTTTCATCATGGTGGTGGAGGTCGGACGCGACGCCATCGACCGCATCGTCCGGCCTGACCAGGAACGCGACTCCATCCCGCTCGTCCGCTGGCTGCTCGCCCCCGTGGCGACGGCCCGGATATACCGCCGGATGCGGCTGTGGGGCGTGGCCTCCTACCCGGAGATGGCCCGCCGTGACCAGGAACTCATCGCCTACGAGCAGTGGCTCAAGCGCAAGCACGACGGCGACCTCTCCCAGGCCACCGAGGACGAACTGCTGCCGATGACGATGGCCCCCTACGGCTACACCGTCACCCAGGCCCTGGCCATGCCCGACGAGCAGGAACAGGCAGCTCAGGAGCGTGAGGAAGAGGCCGAGCGGCGGCGCCTGGACGCTCAGACCCGCAGTGAGGTCGCCAAGTCCAGGGCCGAAGCCGAGCGCCTGCGCGCCAAGGGCGAGGTCGAGACGGTGCGCGCCGAGGTCGACGGTCAGACCGGCCAGGCCCGAGCTCACGCCCGTGCCCAGGTCAGCGCCGCTGAGCGGGCCGCCGCGCTGGAGCAGGAGGCGCTGGACCAGGCCGTCATCGCCGAAGCCCGTGCGCGTGAGGCGGAGGCGGAGCGCAAGGAGGCCCAGGAGCGCGAGGCGAAGGCCGCCACGGACCTCCGCGCAGCCGAGCTGGAGCGCCAGGCAGCCCAGAAGCGGAAGGAAGCGGCGGAGGCCGACCGGGTCGCCGCGGCCGAGGCCCAGGCGATCGAGACCCAGACCATCGCCGAAGCCCGAAGCGCTGCTGCCGAAGCGGACCGGGTCGCTGCCGAAAGGGAGCGGGCCGCCGCCGAAACGCGTCGCGCCGCCGCCGAAGCCAGCCGCAAGGAGGCGGAGGAGAAGCGCCGTCTGGAGATCGCGCAGGCCGACATCGCGCGCGCCCAGCAGGAAGCCGCCGAAGCCGAGCGGGCCGCTGCCGAAACGCGGCGGGTCGCCGCCGAAATCGAGCGGCGCGCGGTCGAAGCCGAAGACGCCGCGAAGCTCACCCCGCGCCAGCGCGCGGTCCGCAAGGTCGCCCGGATGATCCTCGCCGCCGGCGATGACACCACCCATCCCACACTCGCCGACATCCAGCGCGAGCTGGCGGTCTCCTCCCCCGGCACCGCCTCCGAGTACCGCCAGGAGGCAACCGAACTGCTGGCCAAGGGCTACCGCCCGGAGCAGTGACCTGCAAAACGAACTGCTGGTTCGACGGTTCCACCGGCCCCCGAGACGAAGTCAGCGCCTCGGGGACACGGTGAAGGCGCCGAAACGCCGCCCCAAGCCTCTCACCGATCCGGATCGCACCACCCTGCAGAGGAGAAAATCCCCGATGACCGACAAGCCGCGTGCGGGTGTGTGGACGCCCGACCTGCTCGCCGAAGGCCCCGAGAAGCGCCGCATCTTCATCGAGCAGCGCAGGCAGTACCTCGCCCCGCTGCTCGCCGAGTCGAAGGCCCTGCTCGCCGAGATCGAGGCCGACCTGCGCGAGGCCGACAAGCTGCCCGGCGACCTGCCGTTTCAGGCGAAGCTGCGGGCAAAGCACACGGTCCGGCCGCTCGCGAAGGTCATCGCGGACCTTGAGGACGTGATCGTCCAGCTCACCGCGTACAGCGCGCGGTACCGGCGCAGTTACGAGGAACTGCCCGAGAAGCGGGCCGAGAAGGAGGCCGATCGGCAGCGCCTGAAGGAGCTGAAGGCCGGCGGCGGGCAGCGGCAGCTTGCTGCTCCCGAGCCGAAAGCGGAACCCGCTGAGGACCCGCACCCGTTCTTCGCGCACCTCAACAAGGGCGCGTGATGCCGGGCAAAGATCCCGCGCGGTCGAAGCGCCTCACCTTCGAGCTGTGGTCCCCCCGGATCAACGGGGCGGCCACAGCTCGCGAGCGCGTCATCGTCCTCATCGACGCGGCGCGGGCGCATCTTCCCGACGACGATCCGATGTGGGCGGCACTGGCCGACCAGCTCGGGAAGTACCTGAAGGAGAAGGGCTTCGGCTCGTAACGCTCCGCGTTCAAAATCAACGTTCAAATCAAGGAATCCGGCCGCACCGGCTGTCGCCACACGCGCGCGTCACGCGCGCGCGTACGCGAGGAAGGCCACTACGTCAAGTGAGGACAAAAAGATGACCGACGACGGTCGGGGCGCGGACGTCATCACGCTCCCCATGCTCAACTTGTCGCCCCCCGGCAGCGCTCCCGACGACGGGGTTCCGCCCCCGCCGCCCCCCGGTGACCTGGCCCCGCCGCCCGACTTCTTCCTGCCGTTCTCCACCCCCGGCGGCGACGACGATTCGAGCACCGTCGACCCGGACGACGTCGCCCCGCAGATGGTCGCCAACGCCTCAAGCGGAACCGGGACACCGGCCCGCGCGACGGCCTCGATGGCGATGGTCACGATGGCGGCGATCGCCGTCGCGGCGCTGCGCGGCACGTGGTCGATGGCGAACTACCTGAAGGCGCGGCGCGAGCATCATGACGCCGTCGCCGACAAGGCGCGCGAGGCGGCCGACAAGCAGAAGGTCGCCAACGCGGCGGCTGGCGCGAAGAAGGGGGTGCAGTCCGGGCCCGAATTCGGACGCGGCGCGACCGGCAAGGGCGGCGGCCGCACGGGCGGCGGCCGGTCGGGCGGGTCCGGCGCCAGCGGTGGTGGCTCGGGGCGCGGCACCTTTGGGCAGCAGCAGAAGCCCTCACTGAAGGGCGGCGGCCGGGGCAGCACGGCCAACGGCTCCACCGGGGCTGGCGGCCGCGGCTCGGGCTCGGGAGCAGGGCCGAAGGGGTCGAAGAACGGAACTGCTGGCAGCGGCTCGCGCACCTCGGGGCCGGGCTCGTCGGGCAAGGGCTCGAAGGGCGCGGCCGGGGGCGGCACCGGATTGTCAGGCAAGGGCTCGAAGGGCGGGGGCGGATCGTCGGGTTCGGGTTCGGGCAAGGGCTCACCGGCCGGGGCGAAGAAGTCTCCGGGCACGCTCGGGAAGCTTGCGACCGGGCGGCAGCAGCGGAAGAACGACGAAGCCAAGGCCCAGCGCCAGGCCGCGGCCGATCAGCGCAAGGCCGACCTGGCCGACCGGGCGGCGGCCCGGAAGGAAGCAGCAGCCGAGGCCGCCGACCGGCGCAAGCGAAGGGCCGAGAAGCGGAAGGCCAAGCGCGAGCGCGAGAAGGCCGACGGCACCGGCCCAAAAGACCCGAAGGAGAGCAGCAAGGGCAAGCCCGACGAGAAGGTCGACCTCACCAAGAAGCCGAAAGCCGGTGACGGCACGACGAAGAAGCGCGACGCGAAGAAGGACGACACTGAGAAGGTCGACCTGACCAAGAAGCCCAAGCCCGGCAGCTCGAAGGGCGGGGCGAAGAAGACGCCGAAGGCGCCCCGGAAGAAGAAGCCGCGCAGCTGGCGCCGGAAGCCGAAGAACAGCACGACGGGACCGAAGACGCGTCGGCGGCGCAGGAAGGACCGCAGCACGAGCGGCCCCGGGTCGATGCCCGGCAGCGACGGCGAGTGGCTGCGCCCCCCGCCCGGCTGGGACGTCACCTACACGGTCGAGGTCATCCGGCCCGAACCGCCGCGGCGCCAGCCCGCCGGCATCACCACAGGCCTCAAGGGGTTGCCCGCCGGATCATCCGGCCAGGTCACGCCCACCCGATCCGTACCGAAAGAGAGCCCGATCGTCATGGGCACAGCCGTTGCAGTCGGCGAGGTCGGCGACACCCAGTTCGTCGACGCCGACCTGACCGTGTACGACCTGATCGAGTCCGACGAAGAGATGGGCGAGCAGATCCTTCAGGGCGTCGATCACATGAACCTCGTTGCCTCGAAGTGCGAGGGCCTGAAGTCCGGGCTCGAATCCCTGTACGCCATGTGCATCGAGAAGAAGGTCCCCGGCGTCCTCGTGAAGTGGTGCATCCGCCTCATGGAACGAGCCGGGAGCGTGCAGGACAAGGCCGAGGCGCTGCGCGACTCCTTGCCGCGCGCGTCCGAAGCGATCCTGACGGCACGCGACACCGCCATCGAGGCCGACAAGCTGCGCGCCGACCGGGTGAAGGAAGCCGGACATGTGGCACCGGCTGAGCGCGAGTACCACGACCGAAGCGGGGCCTGACCATGAGCACCGAATCCGAAAGCGCGATCGAACCGACGAACATCCAGAGCAGCGCGGAGGTCACCGCATCCGGCGCGCCCGACCTGCCGGCACCCGGCGAGGGTATGAACGCTGCGGCCGATCTGCCTGCCGAGCGCAGCGGCCGCATCGTCGACGTCATCGCGGACGCGATGACGTTCACACTCGTCATCGCACGCCTTGGAGTCGCGGCGGCGGCGATGCGGCTTCTCTCGCAGGCCGTGAAGGGCGCGTATTCGTATGTCGAGGACTGCGCGAAGACCGTCGACGGGCTCGCCGACCTCGCCGCAGGCCTGGCTGTCGACGACTCGGTCACCTCCTCGCACCACGACGCGGCAGCCGTGATGCGGGAGTCCCTCGAACTCGCCGACGCGCTCTCCGCTGAGGCGGCGGAGATGTCGACCGAGTTCGACAACGCGGCCCGTGACCACGAGAGCGACTACGGCGACGTGAACGAGGCGATGCAGGCTGGCCCGTACGACGTCGCCGAACGCGAGTGGTACAGCAACCGCTGACCGAATCCATCCCGAAGGCGCCGGCCCCTTACATGAAGGGGCCGGCGCCTTCCGCATACCTGAAAGGAGTGCCGGTGATGCCGCTGCGCACGTACATACAGACCACCCGCCGCGCCGGTTCGGCCGCGGTCAGCGGCGTCGGCCGCCTCGCGACGCTTGCGGGCGGCAGTGCCATGGCGGCGGGGCTGTTCACCGACGCCGGCACCGTGCCCGCGATCCTCACCTCGATCGCGGCCGGACTGGGCGGGGCTTTCCTGTCGCCCCGGTTCCAGCTCGCCCACCCGATGAAGAAGCCGATCGTGTTCACGATCTACCTGACGCCGCACACGGTGCTCGTCTCCAACCTCGTCGCCGAGCTCGTGTGGGAGGCCACCGAGGGCCGCCTGGTCCAAGGCGGCGTCGCCGTGCTGTGGACGGCCGGAGTGTGGTGGCTGCGCCCCGGCCGGCTCGCCAAGCGCGTCGCGAAGTGGCCCGAGCCCGCCGTTGAAGCCGACGACACCGAGGGCGACCAGGACGGCACGGGCGCCGAGGTCGAGGTCGCTGTCGAGCTGCCCGACGATCCGGCGGGCCGGTGGTGGGCCCTGAACGCGGCGAAGAAGGACGGCGTCGCTGAGGGCACGCGCGTGATCGGTGTGCGGGCGATCGAGGACCAGCGCCGCGTCGCCGTCGCGCTCGCCGCGATCCAGAAGGGCGAGCCCGTACCCGACATCAAGATCAGGCGCCTGTCGGCCCTGATGAACGTGCCCGAGGAACTGCTGGAGGTACAGGCGATCCCCGGGCACGGCGCCGGAGTCGCCATGCTGCTGATCGGCCCCAAACCCGAGGCGGCCCCGGCACCCGACGAGGACGTCTGGGCGGAGATCGGCCGGTCCGCACTGCCCGGAGTGACCCTCACCGAGATCAACGAGTACGACATGTCCAAGGAGCTCACCCTGTGACGCCGTCAGCCCTCGCGAAGAAGCACGTCGAGGAAAAGCAGGTGATGCGCGAGTACATGCTGCGCACCAGGCCGGGAGGCGTGAAGGGCGCCGACCATGACGCCCTGTGTGACCTGCTGGAGGTCGATGACCCCTCGCGCGTGATCTTCGAGCAGGGGCGGGGCCGCCAGGCCGTCGTCCGCGTCTTCCCTGTGAACCCGCTCGCGAAGATGCGCGCGATCACCCTCGAAGACCTCCAGCTGGACGAGAACGGCTGCATCCGCATCGGCTCGTACTACGACGGCGAGCCGCTGCGGATGCGGGTACACGACCCCGAGACCGGCAACGCGCAGCGGATCATCATCTTCGGCACGACCGGCGCCGGTAAGAGCCGCGCCCTTCAGGCGTTCCTCGCCGCGTGCAAGCGCAACGGGATCGTCGTGCACCTCGCCGACCTCAAGGGCGGGCAGTCCGTACCCGAGGCGAAGGGCAACGTCGCCACGCACGTGCGGACGCTCAAAGAAGCGATGGGCCTGCTGCGGGCCGCCGTCGCGAAGGCGGAAGCGCGGTTCAACCGGTACGCCGACATGGGCCGCTCGGGCTTCCTGATCAACAATCCGGACCCGCTCGAATACGTCGTCATCGACGAAGCCAACCGCCTCCTGGAGAAGGGCAGCCCGTTCCGGGCCGAAGCAGCCCGGCTGATCAAGGAGATCGGCCGGACCGGGCGCAGCGTCGGCATCGGCATCGTGCTCGCCGCGCAGGCCGGCCACCTTGACGAGCTCGGCGGCAGCGACACCCTGCGGGCCATGCTGAAGGAAGGCGAAGTCATCCTGCTCCGGTGGAGCTCGCAGATGATGGCCTCCCTCGTGGGCGACGGCCTGCTGCCGACCGGCGAAAGCCTCCAGCCCATCCCGAAGATCCTCGGGCGCGCCCGTCGTATCCAGCGATGGGGAGCGCCCGTCGACCGCAGCAAGGAGAAGCCGAACAGCCAGGGCATGTGCTACCACCTGACGTCAGCCCGGCCGACGTCGATGGCGCGCTTCTTCCTGGTCGGCTCGCTCTCGCCGCACGAGGGGTACGACCCGGTGATCCGGCAGCTCTACGGATCCGCGCCACCCCCGGGCGAGCCCCTGAAACTGGCCTTCCCGCCGCCCAAGGACGGCGAGGGAGACCAGGCCACGGCAGAGGACAGCGACGACCTCGAGTACCGCGAGGGCGACGAAGACGAGCCCGAATCGCTGCCGCCGATGCCCAGGACACTGAAGGAACGGATCCTCACGACACTCGAGTCCGGCCCCCTGTCCGAGACCGACCTCCTCGCGGCCCTCGATGAGGACGGCGGGAAGGAAGCCAAGCTCGGTTCCGTGCGCACCACGATCAGCACCCTGCGAGGCGAGGACAAGATCGCCCCGAAGGATGCATCCGGCCTGATCAGCCTCCTCATGTGATCTGTCGGCGCCCCGAGACCGAACCCGGGGGCGCCCTCGTTGCCCCGCCCCCTGCGCCCTCCCCGCCACCACGGCAGGGAGGGCGCCCCCGCATCTGCCCGGATGGAGAACACGTGGACGCCGATCGCATCACCCGCCCGATGACCGACGCCGAAGCCAAGGCCGAAGCCCAGCGGATCATCGAAGAGAACTTCCAACCCGAGGTGCCTGTCGTACGGCACTTCCCGACGTCGTTTCGCGACGAAAGCCCGCTGCCCGCGTACGGCGACACCCCGCCCGTGCGCCAGGACGACAAGCGGATCGTGCCCGAATGGGCGCTCGGGATCGCCGTCGCGAGCGTGGGCGTCGGCGCCGGCGTCACCGGCATCGGCTGCGGAGCCTGGCTGGTCCTGCAGGGCCTCGCCTCGGTCACCCTGACCAGCGTTCTGATGGGAACCCTGCCGTTCGCCGCCCTTGCCATGGTCGCCACCGCCGTTGGTGGCGCGATCAGCAAGGCCCGCACAGCAGCGTCGCAGACCACCAACGTCTACACCGGCACCGTCACGCACACCCAGACCCACAACACCAGCCACCAGACCGCGCTGTTCACCCGCACCCGCAACGACATCCACCACTGACCCGGACACCCCGCGTCGTACTCGAACCCCGCCACACCCGGGCCGGGAGTCGAGTACGGGGCAGGCCGCCCGAGCAGCGCGTGACCAACCGCCGGCCCTGGCCGCTCCCCACGCCCTGACCTGGCGCACCGCTGACTGCCGACGACACCCAATCCGCATGCAGCGTCACTGCCTCCGAAGGAGTTCCTGACCGTGGCTGACCACACGGACCGCACGCAGACCCCCGGCCAGCACCAGCGCACCATGCCCGCCGACCACAGCGCGCCGACCACCAAGGGCCCGCAGCAGGGCAAGCCGCCGGGCGCCCTGCGCACACGATGGGACGGAGCCTGGGCCGAGAGCGGGTTCCTCCATGACCGCTGGGAGGACCTGCTCCAGGCCCGCGAGCTCGGCTGGCGCCACATGGCGAACTGGATCAAAGCAGTGCTGGCCGTCGCCGGCCTCTCCCTCGTCGTGCTCCTCCTGGACGGCGCCGCTGGAGTCCTCGCCGACGCCGTGCACCAGCTGCTGACCGCCGCCCCGCACGTCCAGGTCGCCACCAACACCTCCAGCGGCGTCTTCGCCGTGATCGACCAGCCGATCCGCACGTACATCGCGACTCACACTGCCTCGCTCCAGATCAGCGGCTCCACCGTCTACACCGTCTGGCAGCTCGTCGGCCTTTTCGGCCTGGTCGGCGGCTTCTTCCGCGGTACCGGAGCCCGCCTGACCTGGACCGCATGGGGCGCGGCCAGCATCGCCATGGTCTACAGCTCCACGCCCGCGGCTGGCCGCCCTATCGCCACCGGTCTGGCCGTCCTCGCCTGGACCGCTGCCTCCGCCCTCGCGCTGCGCGGCCTGAGCCTGCGCCCCTCGCTGTTCATCCACAACGCCGCCCCCCAAGTCCGCCCCGAGATCCGCCCCGAGATCCACGTGCCCGCCCCGGCTGGCCCGCCTGACGGAGACGCGCCCAACAACGTGCTCCCGCTGCAGAAGCGCTGACCCGTCGCCCTGCCTGGTCCTCGCCCGCCCCCGCAGGCGAGGACCGGACAGGCCGCCCGGCCTTCGCCCCCTCCCCTTCACCAAGGAGACGCCCGTGCCCGTCACGATCACCGCCCACCAGCTCGGCCGACTGATCGACCGCACGATCAGCAACATGGACGGCGAGTTCACCGCGGTACTGCACGGCATCCGTCTGGAAGCCGATGCCGAGTGGTTGTACGCGGTCGCCAGCGACCGGTACACGGTGGCCGCCGCCCGCTACCGCCACGACGGCCTGGAGGGCGAGCCGTTCGCGCGCACGCTCCCCGCTGGGGCGGTGCGCGCCCTGCAAGAGTGGACCAGCGCCCAGCCCGGCCACTCCCCCGTCACCGTGACCGCTGAAGGGGGCCGGGTACGGGTCACCGCCGCCCACAGCGACCTCGGCATCGCCGTCGACCCCAGCGCGGACTTCTTCGACTGGCGCGGCGTCCTGCGCGGCGTCATCGAGCAGACCAGCGTCCCCGGCAACGTGTTCCCGGTACTCAACACCCGGCTGCTGGAGAGGTTCGGCGCCGCCGGCCCCCTGGTCCGCGTTCGTGCCACCGCCGACCAGAACGCCGTCCTCATCGCGGGCCAGGACTTCCTCGGCGCCCTGATGCCCGTCCGCGTCCGCGGCATGGACAGTGACGGGCTGGGCACCCTCGACCAGACCCAGGCCGCCTGGCAGGACACCCTGTCCACGGGCGGGACCGCCACCATGCCCGACAACATCCCCGCCCGACAGCACCGTCCCCGCCACGAGATCACCAAGGACCTCGCCGAGACTGCTGGCGACCTGCTGAAGCAGACCCTGCGCAGCACCCACGACGCCCTCGCGAGTACCACCTCGGACGAGGCGTTCGCCGCCTACGCCACCGCGAGCGTCACGGCCTGGAGGGCCTACCGCTACCTCGACGCCCTGCACACCGCCGACCCCCGCCTGGCCGCCACGATCGTCGCCGAGACCGCCGAGGAGCTCGACAGCGGAGAAATCAGCGAGTTCGCCTGGGAAGCAGCCCGCAAGGCAGGCCACGACCCGGCCGCCTGGAGCCAGGAGCTCGAGGATCGCCTGGCCAATGCCCTCACGAGCGCTCCCGGCCAGCCCGCACAAGAGGCGGCTGTCAACACGTCCGAGGCTGGCTCTACGACGTGAACCTCGCCCGGCCAAAGCGCACCCTGACGCTCGCGCAGGAAGAGGCGCTGGACCGGGCGATGGCCGCGCGGCAGACCTGCCCCGAGTGCGGCCGGCGCTACTACTTCTGCCTCCCGCTGCGCACCCAGGGCTGCTGCGACCCCTGCACTCAGCGCTACGAGCTCAGCCTCGACACCTACTTGCCGTCCACGGCCCCGGCCAACCACCGGCTCGCCGCCTGATCAGCCAGTCACCCGAAGGAGACGCCACCATGGCCTTGAGCCTGTTCGCCCGCCGCCCCGACGTGCAGGACCCGGCGACCTGGACACCGCCGGGAACGACCGTCGTCCAGCGCTACCGAGGGGTCCTCGGACCGGCGGAGGGCGCCATCGTCCTCGTCTACACCGCCGACGGCGACCGCGGCATCAGCTACTTCGCCGTCGCCTGCCTCGGCTGCACCTACCGCGCCGACCGGGACGGCTCCGCGAAGCTCGACGAGCGCCGGGCTGCCGGCCTCGCCAACACCCATGCCGCCAACTGCCGCGCGATGACCCGCGGCGTACCGGCCGCGCCCGATGACACCGAGGCCGCGGAGATCGTGCGGAACCGGCTTTGGAGCCTGCGGCAGGACGGCACCGACCAGGCCCGCTACGTCAGCTTCAGCGACTTCCACGTTGACCGCGTCGTCCTCCAGCGCACGGCCGACTTCATCAAGGCGACGATGCTCCAGCTCGCCCAGGCCGAGCCCGACTTCGTCACCACCGAGCCGTACTCCACCGGCACCCGCTTCCTGGTCCAGCCGAACCGGCGCCGGAGCTGACCGGTGCGCACCCGAGCCGCTCTGCTGCTCGCAGCCGCCGCCCCGGCCGTCGCCACGGCGGCCGCCGTCGTGCTCAAGGCCGGCGGCTGGGAGCTGGCCGCCACCCGGCACGAGATCCGGCTCTCCCCCCGGCCCCACCCGCGCTGCCCCGACTGCAGGGGCGAGGGCGGCTGGTGGTCAGAGGGCCCGTACCCGGGCGGCGAGCTGTGCTGGTGCTGGGACCGCCCCACGCGCAGGCTCCGGCTTCTCCCGGTCCGAGACCCCTGGGCCGACGAGCCGCCCTTCTGAGCCCCGCACCATCGCCCCGGCCACAGCGGCCGGGGCGACAGCACTTCCGCACGGCGGCCGCGCATCGGCAAAGGGCCGGCCGCCCCGCTCCTTCACCCTCTTCGAGATCAGGCGACCTTCAGCATGCCCCAACTGCCCATCACCACCGAGCGCCTGGCCCTCTTCGGCACCCTGCTGGCCACCTTCGGCGAGCTGCACCCGCTGTGCGACAAACTGGGTGCAGGGGTCGAAGACGGCGATGCGCAAGAGGCTGTACGGCAAGGACCTGGTCCACGCCGACGGCTCCCCCGCTACGCCGGACACCACCCGCCCGACCATGACCACCAGCGCCCTCGGCCGCCGCGCCGTGGCTTGCCAGCCCCGCGCAGCCGCCGCGGCGATATCGGCTTTGAGGCTGGCGATGAGCACGGCAGCGAGTACGACGACCTCACGCTGGTGCTGCCGTGCGACTGCGGCACCGGCTACCTAGAGCACGTCGTACGGAGCGATGGCGACCTGCTGATCGTCATCAACAGCCACCTCACGGGTGATGACCGCCGGTGCAACGCCGGGCTGTGCCGCTCGCCCCGGTGATACCAGCGGCCGACAGCAGGCAGATCCACCCGCCCTCACACAGGGGCGGATGGTGCGCGCGGCATCCGGTCCGACTGGGAGGCCGACTGGCCGACCGCCAGGGGCTGGAACGACCCGTCCAGCTGACCCACATCACCAGCACCGAACCCTGACTCCCAGGGCAGCCGCTGTGCTTGGCGGCTTCACCGGCTGCCCCGGGCCACCCAACCCATACAAGACGAGTAGGGAGAGACCAGTATGGCCTCCACCGCGCGCCCGCGCAGCAGCCCCGGACTGGCCGTCACTGCACCGCCGCGCGAGGACGAGCGCATGCTCACCGCCCCCGGCTGCGCTGCCCAGGCCCTTCGCAACATCGGCCGGCACCACCCCGACGCCTACTTGCTGTGCGAGCCCTGCGAGGTGACCTGGTTCGGCCCGCCGGCCTCGTGTTGGTCCTGCGGCCACCCGGCCACCGCCGCCTACACCCATCTCGCCGCTCTGCGCACGCTCCTGCGCGCCACCCGACCCGCTCCCGCACATTCGCAGGGGGACAGGTGACCGGCACGAGGACAGGAAAACCCAACATCACCCCGACCCACCCCGCGCCCGCGTCGGCTGGCACGGAACGGAACCTGGGGCGAGCCGCATGACCGGGATCAAACTGCCCGGTGACTGGATCCGCGGCATCACCATCAAGCAGCCGTGGGCAGCCTGCATCCTGGCCGGAGCCAAGACCATCGAGAACCGTCCCAGGGCCTGGTCGTGGCGCGGCTGGATGCTCCTGCACGCGGGCCAGCAGACCGACCGGGCCGCCCTGCGTCTGCCGCTGGTCGCCCACACGATCCGCGGCCGCGACCTGGCAGTCGGCGCGGTCATCGGCGTCGCCCGGCTGGCTGGCTGCCACCAGGACCCCGATGGTTCCCCGCCCTGCACCGAGTGGGCCCAGTCCGGGCTTTGGCACCTGGAGGTCGCCGACGTCCAGGCCCTCGTCCTGCCGATCCCCGCACGCGGACAGCTCGGCCTCTGGAAGCCCACCGAGGACCTGATTGCCCAGGTCCTCCAGCAGTTACCCGGCTTGCGGCCGTGACCACTCGCCTGGAGGTCCCTGTGAGCAGCACCCGGCGCGACGTCGACCACGCCCTCGCCTACCCGGAGCCGCCGGCCTCGCCGCTGTGGCACCGCGACGGCCCGCAGTCCCGGCCGATCACGCCCGAGCAGCAGCGGCGCAATCGCGAGCTCCTGGCCCTCGCGCAAAAGTACCCAACCCGAATCCGCTCCCCTCGCTCTGCCAAGGCCCTGAAGGAGGCCAGCTGATGCACCCCCAGACGCACCTCGCCATCAACGGCTACGTCGATGCGGTCCCGGCCCCCGGCACCGGCTGGGGCACCGTCGTGTTCGACCTGATCCACTCCCCCGCCGACGCGGACGCCGTCGCACCCGACGCCCCCGACATCGTGTACTCCTGCACCACCGCCGACCCGGACCTCGCCGACGTGCTGTTGCGCGAGATCCAGCCCGGCGACCTGCTGCACGTCACCGGCACCGTCGTCCAGCCCGACGCCCCCGGGGCACCGGTTGGCATCACCGTCGACGGCCTGGAGGTCCTGGAGGCCGTGCTCTATGACCTCGCGCTGCAGCGGTACGGGATCTACCTCGTCGTGTTCGACGCCGACCGCGACCAGGTGCCCGTGTTCACCGCGTCCGGCCGTTGGGTTGGCGAGGCCGCCAGCCCCGATGCGATCGGCGCCCTGATCGACACCTGGGAGAACGGCGGCACGCCATGACCGCCCTCTCTCCACTGCACACCGTTCTGGAGCGCTTCCCCGCCGGCCACCCCCGCGGCTCGTGGCCCGCCGACGAATACGCCGCCGCTCAGCGCGTCCAGGGCATGACAGACGCCCGGGTCGTGATGGACCTGGCCACCGACCAGTTCCTCGTCATCACCGACACCACCAAGTAGCACCTGACGCCACCGAGCGCCGCCTGTCCTTCCCGGCCGGGCGGCGCTCTGGCGTCTCCACCCTTTCGAGTCTGGAGGTCACTTGTGTCCGACGTGTTCATCGACTCCTTCGGCGCCCGCTGGCAGGACCCGCCGCCGCCCCGCTACCGCGCTGCCGTCCTCGGCATCAACCTGACCAACGCGCTGCTGAACCCGCCCGACGACCCGGCCCTCGCCGACGTCGTCGCCCAGCAGACCGGAGAGGACGCAGGCGTACGCGACTACGTCCTGGGCACCCCCGGCGCGGCCCGCATCATCAACGACGCCGTACACGAACTCACCGCGCTGCGCGCCGCAGCGCACGGCCGGCCCGTCCAGCTCCTGGTGAACTGCTGGTACGGACGTCATCGCGCACCCGCCATCGCCGACGCCATCGGCCACCGGATGCGGGAGGCCGACGTCTGCGTCCAGATCACCCACCACCACATCAACCGGCCACCGGTCCCTCGCAAGCACCCGCGCCCCGACTGCCCGTTCTGCCGGATCATCCACGACGGCGCCCCGGCCACGATCGTCCACGAGTGGGCCGACGCCCTCGCGATCGTGCCCCGCAGCGGCGGCTGCACCCACGGCCACCTCCTGGTCCTCCCCCGCGGCCACGTCGCCGACTTCACGACCGACCCCGTCGTCTCCGCCACCGTGCAGCTGCGCGCCGCCGAACTCGCCGCGCAGATCGGCGGCCAGTGGAACTACCTCACCTCCTGTGGCCTGGACGCCACGCAGACCGTGTTCCACCTGCACGGCCACCTCGTGCCCCGCACCGCAGGCGACGGCCTCGCCCTGCCCTGGACCCACCCCACCCGCGAACAGGAGCCCGCCCGATGAAGCGCCCCGTCTTCCGCCGCTGCGGCCACGCCCCTGGCGCCCTCTCCCCCGAGGATCAGGCCGTCGTCGACCAGTTCCGCGCGATGCTCACCGCCCTGCGCGACCCCGAGCCCTGGGCACCCGGCAGCGCCCAGGACATCGCCGTGCGCGTCGGCCCGTTCATCGAGCGCGCGCACACCCGGCCCGGCGACGACCACGGCCCCGACATGATCGCGGTCGCCCTGGTTCACCCCGGCACCCCGCACGCCGCCGCCTACCTCCACGGCCACCAGCTCGGCTACACCGACCGAGGCTGGCTGCGCTGCAAGACGAGCGCGATCCTCGGATTCTGGCAGCCCGGCTACGCGATGCTCACCCACGCCGCCGCCAGCCTGCCCCTGCCCGACGACGTCGGCATGGCACTCGCGCACTACGCCCTCTACATCGAGGCCCACAAGCGCGACGACAGCCTCGACGGCTTCACCCTGCTGCGCGTCGGTCCATACACCCAGACTCGGCATGCCCAGCAGGACCACGACCGGATCACCGCCGCCCTGGATGGGCGGGAGACCACCCTCGTGCCCGGACACCGCGTCTCCGTGCGGTATGCGCCGTTCGACGTCAGCGACCACCAGTTGTTCACCGACCCGTACGAGGCCGATGCCGTCGGGCTCCTGGACGCCGCGGTCGCGGGGGTGAGCGTGTGACCACCACGACCCTGTGCGAGATCGAGACCAGCGAGGGCGACGGCGGAACCCTCCACCCCGTCGAACGGTTCTGGACACCCGGACGCCCCAACGGGGATCGAGAGGCGACCTCTCATGACTGAAACCCCACTCTCTCTCGCCCGCCAGACCGAACCGGCGGCCTGGGACCAAGCCACCTTCCGTTGTGGCCAGTGCGGGGCCCAGAGGGCCGCAGCCACCGAGGTCGACTACGTCGAGGCCGTCAGCGCTCACCGCGATGCCCACGCTGTCCTCGCCCAGCTCAACCCGATCGAGCGCGACGGCCTCGTTTCGATCCTCCGGGTGATCCTCGCCTCGCCGGAGCTCGGATTCGAGATCCTCGCACTCACCGACCAGCAAGAAGGCTGCCGCCGGCCGCCCGCGGCGCGCTGACGGCTCCCCCTGTGGCGCCCCAGCCCAACGGGGCAGGGGCGCCACACAGGACAAGCCCCGCCGGCCCAGCCGCGGAGAGGAGACCCGATCTCTCATGCCACCGTTCCCCTCTCCCCACCGTCCAGCGGCTCGGCACCTCCGACGAGCCGTCCGGCTCCTGGAGGCCGCCGTCAACCTCGCCCCGCCGGGCGCCACCTCCACGGCGCCCTGACTCTCAGAAGCCCCGTCCGTCGGCACGTGCCGACGGA
>NZ_JBPQTW010000045.1:0-39588 GCF_051386535.1 Streptomyces sp. URMC 127 | reverse complement strand
GGTGCTGGTGGGGGGACGGGCGGCGGGACGTCAGCGCTGAGGAGCGAGTTGGGACTCCGGACGGCTTCGCATCTTCCTCCCGTTTCCTCCCGTGGACCCTGCGTGCACACCCTCACCCCGTACTGTGCAGCCCCGCCGCGTAGGCCCCTGGCTTGCCGCTTCCTACCGTTTCCTACCGTGCGGCGACGCAATGACGCGCCCCTCCCCACCCCGGAAGCGGTGACCATGACCGCCTAACCCGTCCCCGTATCAGGAGAGAGTTTTGTGGGCGTGCCGGGACCACCAGAAGGCGAACGCCGAGTTCAGCGCCGAGTTCTTCGACGACCTCGGCTCGCCCGGCGGCGCCGGCGGCCTCGGCCCGGTCGAGCGCGCGACCAGCCGCTCGTCGCCGGACAGCCCGTCCGTACGACATGAGTCGGCTCGGACGCCGGTCGCCGGGCGGGACCGCCCGGCGGGGGTCATCGTCCGGGCACCGGCGGGCGCCGTGAACCGACGCCCGCACCCGCGGGGCCGTACTCGGCGATGACGCCCTCCACGAGCCAGCAGTGTGTCCTTCCCAGGTTCGGCCCGGGAACGGTGGTGAGGGTGTCCACGCGCTGCCAGTATCCGCGGAACAGAGAAACGGTCGTCTGCATGCCCGTGGCCATGAGCGCGCGGAAATCGGGGGTGTCTTTGGCCTCGAGGGCACGGGCACAGGCGCGGCAGAAAGCGTCCAGGGCCTCGCACCTGTGCGGTGCCCGCCCGGCGGCGACGGCGGGTGCGGCACCGGCAGAGGCATCGAGGAGCGCCGCGTACATCGATGCCTTGTCCCGCACATGGGGTGCGGCCCAGTAGTCCAGGAACGCGGGCTCCGCCACGAGGCAATGGAGCTCGGCGTAGGCCAGTACGGCATCGGGGGTGGGATCGCGCGGCGGCTCCGGAACGGCCTGTGCGGTGATGGCGTCGGCCAGCCGCGTCGGCAGCCCCGGGGGCAGGACGCGCTCCCATGCCCGGGCGAGGTCCGCGGTGGCCTGCGGCCGGCGCCGAATCTTGGCCAGCACGTGCAGCCGCCGCAGCCGCTCCGGACCGGAGCACTCCTCCAACGCCTGCAACGACGCCTCACGCCAGCGCAGTTCCGTCAACTGCGCCCGGGTGCCCGCCAGCTGCCCGGCCACCAGGTCGCCGAGTCCTTGGCCTTCGTTCGCGACGCCGGTGATGTCCACGATCGGTACATCCAGCGCACGCAACTGCCGCACCAGCTGTAACTGTTCCAGCGCCTGTGGCGGGTAGCGGCGATGGCCTCCCTGGCTGCGCGGGGCCGTCGGCAGCAGGCCGATGTCGGTGTAGTAGCGGATGGTCTTCACCGACAGCCCCGCACGCGTGGCGAGTTCCCCGATCGACCAAGTGACGTCCATCTCATCCCCTTGAATCTCCCGTGCGGTGGAGGCTCTAGCGTACGAAGCATCGGCCCGACGCCACGAGGCACCGGGCCGATTGCCCGGCTCCGGTGAACGGCCGGGGAGTCCACCGGAGCGGGGCAGGAGTGGCAGGACCGGCCGTACCGGCATTGCCGGCAGGGCCAGCAGGACCGGCGAAGCCGAAGCTCAGCCCCCGATCACGACCTCTCCTCGTACCGAGCCTCACCCCATGGAGGACCGGCATGACGCTTCCCCCAGGTCAACGCGCCGTCGATGGATTCCCACGCTTCGGCAAGCATCTCCATCACCCGCCTCCACCCGTCCCCGCCGACCCGGTGATCGAGATCGGTGGAGTCCTGACCGAGGCCCTCACGCTGTCTGTGGCCGACCTCGCAGAGCTGCCACGACGAGAGCTCGGGGCCGACTTCCATTGTGTCGCCGGATGGTCGGCGACCGGCCTGCTGTGGGAGGGAGCCCCGTTCCGCAACCTCTACCGCACGCGGGTCGAACCGCTGCTCGAGCCGGGCACGTCGATCAGCCATGTCGTCTTCGAAGGTCTCGACGGCTACCGGTCGATCGCGTTGCTGGAGGACACCTTGGCGGACGACGTGCTGATCGCCGACCGTCTCGACGGGCAGCCGCTCGACAGCGACCATGGCGCTCCGTTGCGACTGGTCAGCCCCGGCCAGTACGGCTTCGTCAGTACGAAGCACCTCTGCCGCGTCGAGTTCCACACATCCGAACCCCCCGATCCCGACCGGTGGTCGCCCATCGCGTCGCACCGCAGGGCGAGGGTCTGGCACGAGGAACGTCACCGCCACCTTCCCGGCCGTGTGGTGCGGCCGGTCTACCGGGCGCTGATCGGGCCGATCCGCGCGCTGAGCGCCCGGGGCAGCCGCAAGGAGCCGCGGTGAGGGGCGCTGCCTGGACCGGACCGGACCGGGCCGGACGAGAAGCCGAACGACCTGAGACGTGAGTCCCGACAAGGCACGCCGCAGGGCGGTACAGACACGCCAGTCCCCATTCCCGTCGTAACCGCCCGGCTCGGAAGACGGGAGTGTGCGGGCTGCCACGCCGCCTGACTGTTCGGCTGTCCACCCGGAAAGTTCCGGGGAGCCGGTCCTGCGCACCCTGGCTACCATGCGGATCGATCGGCTCGCCCAATCATCCGGGAGGAGGAATGGCAAGGGAGTCCGGCCGCGCAGGACTGGCGGCCGCAGCACTCGACGTGGCGTGCGCGGTGCTGGTCGTGCTCCCTTCGGTGGCGCAGGCCGAGCCCGCGACCGCCGATCCCCCACGTCGGCACGCCGGCGGCCCTGAAGACGTGCCAGTCGGCCGCAGGCCCGGGCGCAGCCGTCTACGCGGGTGACGCGATGAACTCCCGGATCCTCTCCGTCAGCACCGGCCAGTGCGACGGTCACCTGGAGGTCCGACGGCGCGACCGCCGGCACCGCTGCCGACCTGGCCGTATGCAGTTTCCAGGCACATACGGTCCCCTCCGCATCCCGCAACCCCCGCCAAGCCCCGCACCAGAAACCCGCCCTATACAGGAGTCATCACATGTTACGAGCGATACGTGCCCTCGGCCTCGCCGTCCTCGCGGCGGCCATGTCCATCAGCGCGGTTCCGTCCGCCAGTGCGGATTCCCGTACGGACACGCGCACCCCCGTCGGCGGCGGCACCGGGATCGTCTTCCGGATGAATCCAAGCCCGGAGGCGCCCACGAGCCTGTTCATCTGCACCCTCACCGCGGTAGGCCGCGACAACGCCGGCAATCTGGTGGCGTTGACCAATGCACACTGCTTCATCGACGACAAGGGCAACAAGCTCGTCGGGGAAAAGGTCTACCGGGACGCCTCGCCCGCGGGAACAGCACAGGCCCCGGCGCCGATTCCCAACACCCGCCCCGATCTGGAGACCGGGCCCATCGGCACGGTGACGTACGTCAGCACGCCCAACAACCTTCTCAACAGCGGTCCTAAGGGCCTCGACTACGCGGTGATCCTGCTGGACGAGACCAGAGTCGCTCCCACCAGCACCGTTGGCGAGGTGACCATCTCATCGATCGGAGCCCCGCCCGCCAACGGGGTCCGCATGTGCAAGCAAGGCCACCGCACCGGCCTCACCTGTGGTATCAAGCTGGGCACCCACAACATGTGGTTCACCCACCTCATCTGGACCAACGGCGGCGACTCCGGTTCCCCGGTCGTCGTCGGACAGACGCTGGTCGGCAACGCTTGGGGCGCCCAGCACAGCTCGCCCATCCTCAGCATCATCGACGAGATGAACGCCAACGGTGGAGTCGGCGCCGGTTTCCACCTCGCGTACTGAACGACTGTCCGCCCCGCCGCCCGTGGGAGCCTCGGGCGGCGGTGCGCGCAACCCGTGTTCGTCGAGCCGGACGGGACGCGGCTGACCCGCACGTCCGCAGCGGAAACCTTCCGCACCCTGACCGGCATGTCCCTGCACGCAATCCGCCACGGCCGGCTCGCCCCCCAGCCGAGGCCACGCACGCCACCCGGAGCCGCCGGAACTTGATCAGCGCCAGCCGGGACTGGACCGTGATCTCCTCGCAGCGAGCGTCCCCTCGGGCGTCTTCCCGGATCTCCTCCGGCGGGCAGCTTCGCCCAGCGCAAGAAGCTGCTGCAGCCGTCTTCGTGGAGCCTGGGCAGGACCACGAGCGCGATGAACACGATCGACACCGCGAGGAACCCGGACGCCACGACGGCGGTGATGCGGGCAGCCGTCAGGCCGTCGGATAAGGCGGCACGGACCATGGAGACCAGTCCCACGTCGAGGCCGAAGAGCAACGCCGTCTTCGTATCGGTCTTGCCGAGCACCCCGGTGGCACTCTTCAGGGCCCGGTCGAGGCCACTGTCGTCCTGCTGACTTGTGGGTGAGCTGGTCACGGATCTCCTCTGGTGTTCAGGAACTCGAAAGAGCCCGAGCAGCACGGACTACTCGGGCTCTTTCGATGATTCGGCTATGCCGGCCTGGCTTCAGCTCCTGAGGTGCACACGGAAGGTGGCGTGCGTCTCGGGAATGCTCCTGTGTGCTCCTTGGACGGCGACGTACACACTGGGTTGCTTGAGGGCGGGGAATTCATGACACTGTCAGCCAGTACAGACCGCTGCCGCCGTCAGGGTCTGTGGCGCGCCCGAAACGTTGGTCGCGCCGACGCGCCACCCGTTGCCGTCGAAGGTCGTGTTGTCGAGGGCCGTACCGGTGCCCAGAGCCCCGCCGCCGGTGACCTCTCCAGTAGGACATGGTTGCCTGGCAGTGGCACCGCCGAGCGACGTCATGGTTGACGGGGGGCTGAAGAACTGCCGGTGAAGCTTGGGCGAGCAAACCACAAAGGCCTCCACGGTACGGGGCCCTCCCGTCGCCTTCTCGACGCCGAATTCCCACCGGTCCCCGTTGGGGTTCGAAGCGAAGACGTAAACTTCACCCCCGCTGACCCGCCCACCTCCACCTGTGGGGAACTGTCCGACGGGGCAATTCACCGGCACGACCTCAGGATCGAACCCTTGGAGTACTCGTGGCGGACTGAACACCATGGTGTGCTGTTCAGGGGAGCAGATGACCGTGGCGTGGATGGTCTTGCTAGTCAGGGAGTCGGCGGTTACCGTAACGACCCACGTGTTTCCACTGGCGTACGACTGGTCAAGCCTCAGCACAGAGTTGGCGTCAATGGTCACACCTCCGCCCGTGGGAACCTGGCCCGCCGGACAACTGGCTCTGGCGGTGTGCAACTGGCGGGGGATGCTGGCGGGCACGTGCACCGGCGGGCCGACGACGCGCGTATGGGCGGCCAGCCGCTCTTGGCCCCGCGACGCGCTGCTGTGATTCTGTGCCACAGCCGTCGCCGTACTGAAGAAGAGAAGCAGAGTAACCGCGAGCAAGTAGCTTCGTGTTCTTCTCAACTCGACCTCCGTAAGGCGAGAAGGGTGCGGAGTTCCTGCCCTCCGCGAGAACATTCCAGTCACCGCCCCCGTTACTCTCGCCCAGTCGGCCTAAAACCCTGTCTCGTGAGCTGTGTTCAGTGGCTGAAGGTGAGGTTGTGAACGTGGGCGATGCTGCTGGTGGCGCAGAAGACCCCGTCGCCCTTGAGGCGACAGTTCCGCAGGATCTTCCAGATCTCCATCCCCGACAGTCCGCAGGCCATCGGGGCGAAGCCGTCATCGGGCGGCCCCAGATGCACCGACCGACCCTCCATGTACCGCTGCGCGTCATCTTATGTGTGGTTGCCGGAATGGCCGGATCCGCTGTTTCTCGCCCTGCTCAACGCCACCAGGATTCCCACGTTCACCTGTCCGCAACAGCGAGGAGGCACCCTTGAAACAGCACGACAAGAAGAGCCACGCGGCCATGGGCGCAATCGATTGCCTTAGCCATAGGGGCGGTGACAGCCGCCTCCAGCGGTTCGGCAGTGGCCGCGCCGTCCGCCGAGAAGCCCAAGCATCCAGCGGTCGACAGGGGCCACAGACTCGCGCGTGACCGAATTGCTGGAGCGTCAGCACCTACTCGACAAACTCGCCACCGAGGTCACTGAGGGCCGCCCCGAACAGGATCGGGCCAGGATTCCCGGGTTCGCAGGCCTCGCGGTCGACCCGGACAACAATCGCCTTTTAATCCATTGGTTGTGGGTTCGAGTCCCACACGGCCTACCGCACGATGAGGTCATAGCGCCACCTGTGACCTGCATCTTTTCGCCCCGGCTGGGTTTCTTCAGCCGGGGCGAAGCCGCATTTTCGGGCTTCTGCGTGAGCGATGCGTGAGCGGCGGTGCTTTCAGCGGCTGCGGAGCGCGCCCGGGGCACCAGCCGCGCAGCGGCCTCGGCGATCTCCGCGATCGACCTCGGGGAGCAGGCTCGTGTACGTATAACGAGATGAGCTTGATGGACGACTGGCGCAAGGTCTCTTTGATCGTGTGGATGTCTCCGCCGCCTCCATGGATCAAAGTGGCGGCAACGTGACGTAGATAACGGAGATTGATCGGCGGCAGTCCGGCCGCCTTGGAAATGCACCGGAACGCCTCGGACACCATCTCGGCGTGCAGCCAGGACCCGTCCTCCTCTGTGAAGACCTTTCCCGTGTCGAACCATGCCGCCCCCCACTTGAGGCGCTCCTTGTTCTGCTGCACCCGAGGGGCCCTCAGAGCGGCCACAGTGCCGCTGTCGAGGCGCCTCGTCGAGGAAGGCGCCGACCTGCGCCGGCGTCCACACCATCACAGGGCTCGGCTTCTCGCCGGTCTCCAGCCACCGCTGCACCCGCTCCTCGGTCCACAGCAGCGCCTTGGGCCGCTTCCCGGACTCCAGTTCGACGTGCTCGGCAGGGTTGAAGGTGATGAGCTGCCATGCGATGGCTGCGTTGAGGGCCGTACGCAGCGTCGACCGGATGCGCTGCCGCCTGGCCGGTCCGGTCAGCTTTCGGAACGGCATCATCTCGGCGAGCTTGGCCCGCTCCTCGGCCAGCTTCGCCCGTTCCCCGGCCGTCGGTGCGCCCGGCTTGCCCCGCTTGCACCGGGCGACCTGCTCACGCCTCGCCTGGTTCTCCGCCGCAATGACCTCGTTGTCGTCGGCGATGGCGTCGAACATCTCGACCAGGTGCCCAACGTTCAGCCGGTCGAGCCGGACTTTTCCGATGCGCGGCTTGAGGTGCACACGGATGTGCGACGCGTACCCGTTGGCCGTCGTCTTCCAGATCTTCTTCGCCGCCATCCACTGGTCGAGCCACTCAGCGACGGTGATGTGCGTGGTGAGGGACTGCCCGGTGCGGAGCTTGCGTCGGGTCTCTTCCGGGCCGGGCAGCGGAGCCTTGTCGGCCGCCACCTTCTCCAGCAGCTCGGCTATTCGGTGCTGTGCCTCGGCGTCGTCGGCGTCGGCCAAGCCGAGCAGGGCGCGCACCTTGTCGAGGTCGGCCTAGTACTCCAGTCAGAAATCGTTGCCTGAGCTGGTTCTTCTTCGGTAGTGGCAGTGCCGTGCTGCGGCTTGGTGGCGTCTGCGCCAGTGGGACCAGCTCAGGGCGTGTGCGGTGGGGCCGTTGCGGGGCTCGGGGCGGGGAAGGAGAACATCCAGGAGCCGCCGGACCTCTGCCACGGTGAGAGAGATGATGCTGGTGGCGTCGTTTCTGCAGCCCCTTTCTCGATGGTCCGGGCCGCGAGGGCGGCCAGGAAGGCGTGCGCGAGCATGGCCAGGGTGATGTGCCGGTACCAGCCCGGATAGCGGCGGACCTCGTACTGGTCCAGGCCGCACTCGTTCTTCGCCGCCTGGAAAGCCTCCTCGATCGCCCACCGCGAGCCGGCGACCCGCACCAGATCGCCGACCGTGGCGCCGTTGGGCGCGTAAGCCATGTAGTAGGCGGTCTCGTCGGGCCTGGCCATGCTGCGGCGGGCCAGTATCCACCGCTCGTGCGTCGGTGCGTCGCCGTCGAAGACGTCGATGGCCGGCAGACGGGCAGCGGCCCAGTCGTAGAGTCGCGGGCCCTTCGCGCCGTCGTCGCAGGACATCCGCTCCCAGGCCTCCTCCGGTGCCTGGGCGATGGCGTGGTCGATACGGCCGAAGGGGGCGTGAAGCTGTTGTGACTTCGGCACCGCCAGGACGTATCCGACGCCGGCTTCCTCCAGGGTGCGGCGCATGCGCCATTCCTGGCCGTAGGCACAGTCGCCGGTCACCCAGGCGATGGGCAGGGGCGAGGCCAGGGCCCGCAGGATCATCGCCCGGGCCAGCTCGCCCTTGGTCGCGAAACCCCGGTTCCCGGGGATGCCCGCCGCCCGGCAACGGCCCGTGTCACCGGTCCAGGACTTCGGCAGGTAGAGCTCCCGGTCCACCAGTGCCCGCCCCTTGGGTGAGGCATAGGCGGCGAACACTCCGATCTGGCAGTTCTCGGTGCGGCCGGCCGTGCCGGAGTACTGCCGCTGGACACCAGCCGAGCTCGTGCCCTTCTTGAGGAAGCCGGTGTCGTCCACGATTAACACCCCGCCCGGACAGCCGAGTTCTTCGGACACGTAGTCCTGGACATCGTCACGGACTGCGTCGGCGTCCCAGGTCGCGCCATTGAGCAGGTGCTGGAATCCGGCGGGCCCGTGGTGACCTGCGTACTCGGCGAGCTGCCAGCCATTCTTCCGGCCCACCGGCGCGAGTAGACCCCGCACGTTATCCCGCATCCGCCACCCCAGATCCACCCGTGAGAACCGACCCGCCACCCGCGCGAACACCGACTCCAACTCAGCCGCCCAGAGACCGGCCTCATCCACCCCCACCATGCCCTGGACAACGAAACCGACCAGCTCAGGCAACGATTTCTGACTGGAGCGCTAGGGCCAAGCAAACCCCGCAGTGCCGCTTGCCCATCTGGCCAAACGGCAAAATCTGGTCCGAGCCGACAGTTTCCCTAATGCGACAGTTTCCGGCCCTTCCGCCCGTGGAACTCATCGACTTCGGCGCACGCTCTATGTGATCGAGTGCACGTCCCTGGGGTGGGGGGTGGGGCACTCAGCTCTGGTCGGGCGCGGCGTCGAACCGGTACTCGTAGCCGATGACGTGGCGGTAGGGCAGGCACCATTCGCCGTACTCGATGATTCCCTGGTCGTCCCACAGGCGGTGGGCTCCGGCGAGTATCGGGGTGCCGGTCTTGAGGCCAAGGAAGTCGGCTTCGCGGGGCTCGGCGTCCCGGGCGTGCATATCGTCGCGGCCTTCGACGGGGCGCCGGCCGGTGGCCTCGATGATGCGCGGCAGCAGGCCCGGGGCCTTGCCTGCGGCGGTAGAGAGCAGGTCGGGCACCAGGGCTGCGAACTCGGCCGGGTACCAGGACACCGCGAGCATGAGCCGCTGGTGTCCCCGGCCGGTGTGCCACTGGCGGCGTACTACCTGGTCACCTTCGTCGAGGTCGAAGATGTCGGCGACGTACAGGGGCGGGACGACGAGGTGGGCTTCGGTGACGATGACGGTTTCGCCGTCACCGAGGACGCTGCCGGTGCGCAGGACGCGGGTGATGCGGTCGTAGCCGGAGGCTCCGGCCTTGGGCGCGTTGGCGACGTAGGTGCCCCGTTGGCTGGTGCGGATGTAGCCCTCGACCTGGAGCTGTCCGAGGGCCTTTTGCAGGGTGGCGACAGCGACGCCATGTTCGGCGGCGAGGGCGCGGTGGTTGGGGAGCTTGGCGCCTTCGGGCAGGTCGCCGTCGAGGATACGGCGGCGGAACTCAGCCGCGAGGCGCATGTAGGGGTGCTGGGCCTCGGTTAGGTGTGCGGATTCCGGAACGTTGTTCACGGCGCGGCTCCCAAGTGTGGTGTGGCCTAGGTCGGTTGAGTGTACTAGGCCACTCCTGAGTCTTGCATTAAGTGGCCTAGGCCGAGCATCCTTACGGCCTAGGCCACACGTTCCGTGTCGAGCTGATCACGCATGCCTGGAAGGACTCGCGTCTGTGAGCCACCACGCACAGCACCGCCCCCGCCGACGGCTCCGCAAGCCGATCGATCTCGTCGGCACCATCGCGGCCTGGGTCTACGGCCTCGGTGCCGCCGCCACCGTCGCATGCCTGGGCCTGATGGCCAGCCAGGAGCACACCGGCAAGGTCCTGCGAGTGCCGTCCGGAATTTCGCTTCCGGACCTCACGCAGGAGTGACCACCGCGGCTCAACGACGGCCAACTCGCCGACGCTCGCGCTGCACAGCACACCACCGACCATCGGAGGTGCACTTCCCATGACCGAAACCACGAACCACCCCACCCCGTACCAAAGGCCCTCAGAGATCTTCTCCACCACGGCCGCCTGGTACGCCCGCTACCGGCGCCCGCACCCGCCGGTCCTGCTGGACCTGATCGCGTCCATGGCCCACGAACAGACGGCCGCCCCCCGGATGCTCGACCTCGGGTGCGGCCCCGGCCCGGTCTCCCTGGACCTCGCCGTACGCGGCATCGACGTTATCGCCGTCGACCCGAGCCCGGAGATGCTCGACGCCGCCCGCGCGGAGGAGAAGGAGCGCGGGCTGTCCGGCACCGACTGGCGCCAGGCCACCGCGGAGAACGTCGCCGCCCTCCCCGGAGTACGAGGGGTCTCCGGGGCGGTGATCGCTGACGCCTTCCACTGGATGGACCGAGACCAGGTCCTGCGGCAGCTCGACGGAGTGACGGCACCGGGAGCGTTCGTCGCCGTGCTCTGCTCCCACGCCGCCGGTGCCCCACGGCCGTGGTGGCACGAGGCCGTCGGCCGGGTACGGGCCCGGTTCGTCGGCGCCGATCCGGCCGCCGGCCCGCGCGAGCCCTACCGGGTGCCCGAGGGCGACCACGAGAGCGCGCTGCGGCGCTCGGCCTTCAGCCGCATCACCGTCACACGGGCCGAGCACGTGGTGTCGTACAGCACCGAGGAAGTGATCGGTGTCCAACTGACCTACGCCTACTCCTCCCCGGTGGTACTCGGCGACAAGCAGAGGGCCTTCGAGGACGCGTTGCGCGAGGTGCTGGTCGCAGCCGAGCCGTCGGGCCGGTTCGAGCACACGGCGACGGCCGCGCTGATCACCGGCCGCCGTGGCTGAAGCAGGGGTGTCCCGCGTCCACCGGGCGCGGGACACCCGGCACGGGTCAGCCCTTGCCGAGGCGGTGAACGGTCCACCCGGCCATCGCCCACCGGTCGGTGTCGACGGTGCTGCGGGCGTCGATCAGGACCCGGTCGGCCACGGCCCGGCCGACCGTCTCGGGGTTGGCGTCGGCGAACTGCGGCCACTCGGTGGCCAGCAGCACCACGTCGGCACCACGAGCGGCCTCGACGGCGCTTCCCGCGTAGGTCAGATCCGGGCATCCGGCGCGGGCGTTGGCGTTGGCCATCGGGTCGAAGACCGTCACGATCGCCCCGGCCTCGTGCAGGCGGCCGGCGACGTCGAGGGCCGGGGAATCCCGGACGTCGTCGGTCCCCGGTTTGAACGCCGCTCCCCACACAGTGATCTTCTTGCCCGCCAGATCGCCGCCGACGACGTCCCGCACCCGCTCCACGGTGCGCGACCGGCGGTCGCGGTTGATGGCGTCCACGCTCCGCAGGAAAGCGAAGGAGTCGCCCACGCCGAGTTCCTCGGCACGAGCGGTGAAGGCCCGGACATCCTTCGGCAGGCAGCCGCCGCCGTAGCCGAGGCCGGGGCTCATGGCCCGGTGCCCGATGCGGGTGTCGTAGCCGATGGCCTGGGCGACCACGGCCGCGTCCGCCCCGGTGACCTCGCACAGGTTTGCCATCGCGTTGATGAACGAGATGCGGGTGGCGAGGAAGGCGTTGGCGGCCCCCTTGACCAGCTCGCACGTCTCCGGGTCCGTGACGATCAGGGGCGAGCCGGCGTCCACGATCGGAGCGAACGCCTCCCGGATGGTCTTCTCCGCCCACGGGGAGGAGACACCGGCCACGATCCGGTCCGGCCGGAGGGTGTCGGCGACCGCGTGGCTCTCCCGCAGGAACTCCGGAGACCAGGCGACCTCGACGGCCTCCCCGGCCGGGGCCAGGCGGTGCACCAGTTCTCGGACGGCCGCGGTGGTGCCGACGGACACGGTGGACTTGCCGACGATCAGGCACCGGTCGGTCAGGTGCGGGGCGAGCGCCTCGACAGCGGCGAAGACCTGCGAGAGGTCGTAGCCGCTGCCATCGGGAAGGTCCGGCGTTCCCACGCCGATGAAGTGCACCTCGCCGTGCTCGGCGGCGGCCCGGATGTCGGTGGTGAAGTGCAGCCGGCCGCCCACGTGCCGGGCGAGCAGGTCATCGAGTTCGGGTTCACGGAACCAGGCCCGGCCCGAGTTGAGGGTGTCGATCTTGTCCGGGTCGACATCGACGCCGATGACGTCGTGTCCGATCTCGGCCATGGCGGCGGCGTGCGTAGCTCCCAGGTGCCCACACCCGATGACGGTCATCCGCACTGCAAGCGCCTTTCTCTCGGCGATGTCGTGGCCCACCACACAACCACCATCCAGCACAGCCACACAAAGACGGAGGTCAAGCCCGTGAAAGTCACTGTGATCGGCTGTGGGCGTCTTGGCGCCCCCTACGCCTGCTCGCTGGCGGCGATCGGAAACGACGTGCTCGGCGTCGAGGTCTCGCCCGCTGCCCTGGAACGTCTGAGCCAGGGCCGAGCCCCGTTCGACGAACGAGGTCTCGGAGAAGCCATCGCCGAGCACCACGCCTCCGGCCGACTCAAGTTCACCGGATCGTACGAAGAGGCCGCCGCGTTCGCGGACGTGCACTTCGTGTGCGTACCCACCCCGCAGCAGGAAGGCGCCCTCGGCGCGGACCTGTCGGCGATCGAGTCCGCCATCATCGCGCTCGCCTCCCGCGCCTCGGGCCGCTGCCTGATCGTCGGCAAGTCCTCCGTCCCCGTGGGCACCGCCGCCCGCATGGGCCGACTCGCCGCCGACCACGCCCCCGACGGCGCGCACGTGACGGTGGCGTGGTCGCCGGACTTCCTGCGCGAGTCCACCTCGCTTGAGGACGCCGCCCGCCCCACCCGGATCATCGTCGGCCTCCCCACGCGCCAGGGACAGGCGGAAGCGACACTGCGCCGCGTCTGGGCGCCGTGGACCGAAGTCGGCGTGCCCCTGGTCGTCGCCGACCTCGCCACCGCCGAGCTGGCCAAATCCGCCGCGAACGCCTTCCTTGCGACGAAGGTCTCCTTCATCAACGCGATGGCGGCCCTGTGCGAAGCGGCCGGCGCCGACATCCACACCCTCGCGACCTCCCTCTCACACGACCCCCGCATCGGCAGCGCGATGCTCGACTCCGGCCTCGGCTTCGGCGGCTCCTGCATCCCCAAGGACATCCGCGCCCTCATCGCACGGGGCAAGGAACTCGGGGTGCCCGAAGTCGGCTTCCTCCACCAGATCGACGCGATCAACATCCGGCGCCGCCGACGCGTCGTCGCCCTCGCCCGCCAGGCATGCGACGGCAACCTCAGCGGACGCCGGATCGCCGTGTGGGGCGCCGCCTTCAAGCCCGGCACCGACGACGTGCGGGACTCGCCCGCCCTTGCCGTTGCGGCCGACCTCCACGCCGCCGGCGCCTCGGTCGCGGTCCACGACCCCAAGGCTCTGCCGACGGTCCGCCGCCAGGCCCCCGAGCTGGAATGCATTGACGACATCGAACAGGTCCTCGACGGCGCCGACGTCCTGCTCCACCTGACCCACTGGCCGCAGTACGCCGACGCAGACCCTGACCTCCTTATCGCCAAGCCCGCCCAGTACCGCCTGGTGGACGCACGCGGCACTCTCGACGCCCGCCGCTGGGCCAACGCCGGATGGGCCTACCAAGGGCTCGGACACGCCCTCACGAGCTGAACGAAACCCAGTTGAGGTGGCGGTCGCTACCTCAGCTGCCCCACGGAAAGGCGCAAGTCAGCAGGCACGAAATGCCGACGCCGGACGCGCGGGCGAGCTGTGCGCGCTCGCCGAGATGCTCCAAGCCGTCGCCCGCGGCTTCTATCCGCACCTCGCCGAAGCCCTCGCTAACCGTGCCGAAGAACTGACCGGTATCCGTCCGCCAAAGGCCCCGGCCCCGAGCTACCGCGCGAATGATCAGTATTTCCTGAATTCAGGATTCCGTGTACTGTCGGAGGCGTGCTGAAGCTCGCCTCCGACATCGAGGTGCTGGCCCGGTTCGGCCGCGCGCTCGCCGACCCGATCCGCTGCCGCATCCTGCTGGCCCTGCGGGAAGCCCCCGCCTACCCCGCCGACCTCGCCGATGCTCTCGGCATCTCCCGCACCAGGCTGTCGAACCACCTGGCGTGCTTGCGCGACTGCGGCCTGGTCGTCACTGCCCCCGACGGCCGCCGCACCCGCTACGAGCTTGCCGACGAGCGCCTCGGCCATGCCCTGGACGACCTGCGTACCGCCGTGGTCGCTGTCGAATCCGACCGCACTTGCCCGGACGCCGACACGCAGGAGTGCTGCTGATGTCCGAGATACCCATAGGCATAGGCCCTGCTCCAGCCCGGCGCGACACCCTGGCTCGTCGGATACGGCTGCTAGTCACCGCGACCATCAGCTACAACGTGATCGAGGCCATCGTCGCCATCACCGCCGGCACGTTGGCCTCCTCCACTGCCCTGATCGGCTTCGGCCTGGACTCGGTCATCGAGGTCTCCTCTGCCGCCGCAGTCGCCTGGCAGTTCTCCGCCCGCGACCATGCTGTTAGCGAGGCCCGCGAGAAGACCACCCTGCGGATCATCGCGGTCTCCTTCTTCGCGCTCGCCGCCTACGTCACCATCGACGCCGTCCGTGCCCTGGTCGGCACCGGCGAGGCCGAACGCTCCGCCCCCGGCATCATCCTGGCCGCCCTGTCCCTCGTAGTGATGCCATTCCTGTCCGCCGCCCAACGCCGCGCCGGACGCGAACTCGGCTCCGCCAGCGCGGTCGCCGACTCGAAGCAGACCATGCTGTGCACGTACCTGTCCGCCGTGCTCCTGGTCGGGCTGGCCCTCAACGCCACCCTCGGCTGGTCCTGGGCCGACCCGATCGCCGCCCTCTTCATCGCCGCCATCGCGGTCAAGGAAGGCCGTGACGCCTGGGGGGCAAGGGCTGCTGCGCAGCGTCGGCCGCCGTGATTCCCGCGCAGCGTGATGCGGAGACGGATTCGTGCGGCTGTCGCCCCGGCTGCGACTGCTGCAACTGACCGCCCGCAGTCGTCAGGAGGGCCTGGTGTGACCAGGGCCTCCTGACAGTCACGCTCGCTCTGCCTTCCAAGGCTGTTTGGCCAGGTCAGCAGCCACGAAATGCGTGAGCGGTGCGTGCACGGACGCCCTTGGACGGGCCCGGATGAGCCTCCGTCAGTTGGACGCCGCACCCCTACTGACCTGCGCCTGAGTCGCCGAGCTGGATTACGGCTCGTCCTCCTGGATGGATTCCTCGGGACTTTGTCTCCATTGGAAGGGCGCGCCGCCGGAGCGAGTGCAGCGCATCCTCGAACAGCCGCCCACCGGCGTGACGATTTCGGCTGTTCCCGCCCGCTACTCCAAGGCCGAGCTCCGCCTGGCCGGCGGCAAGCTGATCAAAGACGGAAAGCCAGTCACCCTGCGCGTGCCGTCCACCAGCGAGGCGATCCGCATTACCGGCAGGGTGCAGCCAACGACGGCAGCTCCCTGAAGATCACCTAAGACGAGGGCCAGTCCACCGGTAAGCCGGACTTCGCAGCCAGGGTGACACCAGCCATGCGCGCGGGCAGGACCAAGGAGCTCAAGGCCCTCACCGAGCAACTGACGGGGGTCGCCACGACCACTGCGTACGAACCCGTAAACACGGCAGCACCCGCCGCAGCGCCACGGTCCGCCCTACAACCAGTCAAACCCTTCGCGGGCAACCCGACGCGGAAGCATGACACGTCGCCCTGGTACGGCGGATCCGCGCTCCGAAACCTCACCGGAGGGATCTGCTCCAGCGGCTTCGCGGTCAAGGACAGCAAGGGCACATTCATGCTCCCGGCCGCGAAGCGCTGCGACGGCGCAGAAGGGGTACTGGCGTACCTGGGAAGGCGCTGAGGATGTTGGCGTCAGCGACTGGCTTCAGAGCGATGCAGGCGTTGACACCGTCGGCATCGCCCTGCACGCCGAAGCCCGGGGCCCTGCCCGGTTTTCTGTACGACGGCGAGGCGTACAGAACCGACGGATACGCCAAACCGGTCACCGGCTACGGACACAACAACGTCGGCGACTACGTGTGCACCAACGGCGCGAACGGCGGCGTCCACTTAATATCCAAATCACGGATATCGGCATCGGCATAGCCGGCGTCAACGGCGACAGCGGCGGGCCCGTGTTCGCTGGGGCCAACAACTACTCGGCTGACGAGGCGCGCGGCACCATCACCGCCTTCAACGACACCACCGCATGCCCCCCCGTCACTCAACGAGGACACCGTGCTCGACGGCCACAACCGCAAGCCCTGGTGCTTCAAGACCGTCTACTACGTCCCGATCTCCCAGACCTTGCATGCCCTGAAATGGGCAATGGTCGCCGGACAATGGCCGGAGTGTGACCGTGGACCTCAGCCAGCGCAGGCGTGCTGCCCACGCCCTGTGGATCGCTGGAGTCGTGGCAATCGTGGTAGTCGCCGCGACCGCTTGGTGGCAGTGGAACGATCGCCGCCGCCACCACCGACGCCACACCAGCCTGATCAGCGACGTGCAGCTGAGCGGAGACGGCAGCACACTGTCCGTGCGGACCTTATGGAACCCCCAGTGCGATGGAGCGCGCCCCCAGCTCACAGCCCGGGAAACCTCCACCACGGTCACCCTGACACTCAAGCGAGGCGAGACGCTTCGCACGCCTTGCGGTGACGATAGCGACGGCTCCAGCCAGGTCAGCGTCACCCTTCACTCATCCCTGGGCGGACGCCAACTGGTCGACGCTGCTACGGGCAGGGACCTGAAATTCATGCCGCACTGAGCCTCCACGCGGGCGAAGGCTCCGAAGCCCAGCACTCCGAAGCCTGCGCCGACCATAGTTGTGCCGACCTGCCGGCTGTAGGTAGATCTTCAGCTGAGGCGGGTTGGCCTGCTTCACGCGCCATGCGCCACTGCCGAGCGGTGTGGCTCAGCGGAACCAGAAGACGTCGAACTTGAACTTGACGGGGCACTTCCACCCGCCCCACCAGTAGCACAGTTCACCAGCCACGTAGAACCACCAGCAATTGTTGGAGTCGTCCCTACGGACGCCCACGGTCAGGCTTCCCTGCAGGATCTTGAGGTTGATGGTCCAGGTGTAGCTGGTGAGGCTGGCGCTGAGGTCGATGCCTTCCCACCAGACGTTCCTGCCGCTGAGGTCGGCACCGACGCCGAGCTTCAACGCCCATTCCTCGTTGTCGAACTTGAGATGGCACAGGGCATAGAACTCCAGCGGCCCCAGGTCAAACAGGTGCTCACGCCACTTTTCCTCCCAGCGAACCGGCTCAGTGCGCACCTCCGGCGCCTGCACCACGAGCGGCCGGTCCTCAACCCGCTGCGCACCTTCGATGTACAGCTGTTTGATCTCATCGGCCGTGGTGTCGGCCTGGCCCTCCTTCTTGTGTTCGTTAGCGGTCCGGGCCAACTGCTCCCAGGCGTCCGGGTCGATCCCTTGCAGTGCGGTCGATGGATCAGTCGCCACGTTTTGCTCCCTCATCTCACATCACCGCGCCTCCCACATGGGAGGGTTGAGCCGATGCCCGACCCCGCCTTAGCGGCCAGACGGTTTCACTCGGCACGAGTTCTCTACTGGACTTTCCTGCTCACAAGGCCACACACGGAACAGACCGCATGTTCACTGCCACGTGCGACAGCTCGATAACGCGTAGGCGGCGCACGCAAATCCCAACAGGCGACCTGGAGCCGCCCCAGGTGGGCGAATGGCGGCCAGGCGCAGCAACTACACGCCAAGTGCCGCCCGTGTCCGGCGCGCTCATCGCAATGCGGCAGCACGGCCCCGTGTTCATCGAGCCGGACGGAATCAGGCTGACCCTCACTGCGACGGCGGAGACCTTCCGTGCCCTGACGGGCATGTCCTTGCAAGCGACCCGGAACGGTTGGCTCGACCGACGGCGGCGCAGTCTGCAGCACGGCGACATGCCGGCAATTCCGTACCGCGCCCTCACCGGCTCGAACTGACCGCGAGCCCCGCGCGGCGCCCGCCATCAGAGCAGGGCGGTGAGACGATCCGCCGCGATAAACAGGAGGGCGGCTCCCGGGACGGCGCCACCGCGAGACCAGCCAGCCTGGAGCCCAAGCCTCAGCGAAGCTCACGCAAGCCGAGTGCATTCCGGAGGGCAATGTATGACCTGGCGCCTTCTCCGGCCGGCAGCGGACCCGAAACCTCACCCGACCATGACGTTCACACGATCGAGCTCACGTCGGACTCGTTGTGCTTGACTCACCCATGGGGTTGAGTCTCGCGAGGTCCGCCAGAGTCGGCATCTTGATCGTCTCCGCGCCGATCGCCTTGGCGATGGCGTTGAACAGCCCCACTGCTTCCTTCATGCTGCCGGAGTCGCTTCCGGGGCCTTGGTGGGGGTCGTTGTAGCCCAGGTCCTTGGCCACGCTGTCCGGAACGAAATACGAGACGTTTCCTGCCTTCGCGATCGGCATGGTCAGCCCTCCTTCTCCGTGAAACCACCGAGGTAAGCCAGGACACTCATCGCCACCTTGCTGGCGAGCTGCTCCTGCTCCGGCGGTGGCAGCTTGGAGACCGCCGCGGTGAAGGCCGCCCACGCCTCCTGGACGCTCAGAGCGTTGGCGTGCTTGTCCGGCGCGGCATGCTCGATGAGGTGCCCGTCCTTGTGGATGATCTTCGGGTCGAGTGCAAGTCCCATCGATTTCTCCTTATATAGGGGGGAAATGCCCTTTGAGCCTAGGTTGGGGTGACAGACGTGTCGCGGTGAGTGCTTCCGGCCGGGTGTCAGCTCAATGGGGGGAGACGGTCCGCTGCGAGAAGCACAAGAGCTGACATGGTGGCGGTGAGGCATGCCACCTGGAGTCGCCGGAACTTGATCAGTGCCAGCCGCGACAGGACCCCGACCTGTTCAGGCCGAGCGTCCCCCCGAACATCTCCCCGGCTCTTCTCCGGCGTTAGCTTCGCCCAGCGCAAGAACGAGCTGTGGCCGGTGTCGCGGAGGCCGGGCAGAACCACGAGCGCGATGAACGCGATCGAAGCCCCGAGAAGCGTCGACGCCACGCTGGCCGCAACACCCGCCGCAGCGGCTGGGCCTCGGAGTAAGGAGGTGTGGGCCATGGTGGCCAGGCCCACGTCGAGGCCGAAGAGCATGCCGCTTTCGTGTCGGTCTTGCCGAGCACCTCGGTGATGCTCTCCAGGGCCCGGTCGAGGCCGCCCTGGACCGCCACCACGCGTTCAGAAGGCATCCCCACCGAGCAGACCGCACGCCTGCCGCCTACCATCCGGAAACGCGGGTCGAGGCCCAGCGCGTGATCCACGCTGCCTGATGACGCGGTGCTCGATCAACACGTCAACGACCTCGACTGGTTGATCATCCTGCCGTCAGCAAGACAATCCATCGTGACCGACCCGCCGCGTTGAAGTCGGCGGTTGAGCAGCGAGTGTCGATGGAGCCGGTTGCAGGGGAGCAGGGGAGCCGGCCTGATCGGCCGTCCTGGCGGGCCCGGGCTGGTGATCCACCTGTGGTGTCGGCGATACGTCGGGGCCGGGGCCCGCGGGCGGCACAACGGTGCGGCCCTGCACCGGCGGGACGGTGGGCGGAACGGCCTCGGCTCCCGGCGTGCTTGTCGTGCCGGGAGCAGGCGGCATTTTGTGGAGGGGGGTACGGGAGGAAGGGTGTGTCCTGGACGAGGGCGGGCCCGAGCGCCGTGTAGTGGTGTGTGGCCGGTGTCCGGGGGACGACGGACGCTTACCGACCCCGGGCGCGCGGGGGGACAGACGGTCGGCTGGGAGCGGCGGACGACCGGTGGTAGGGACAGGGGGCCGCGGGGCGCGGTTGGCCGACGGTGAGGGGGGCCGGTGTCCCAGTACGCCAGGCGCCGGTGGGTATCGACCCACAGCTGGACTTCGTTCGGCCCTGCGCGCGCTGCAAATCTTCTAGGCCCCACAGCCTGAACCTGCATTCCGGTGCGCACCGGGGCAGCAGCTGGGGGTGGTCTCTACGCAGACACACCGGAAATGCCGCCCCTTCGGGGCCCGCCGGGACGCGCTCGGCCAGCAGCGTCCGCAAGACGGTGGTGGTCGTCCGCAGCGGGGCCTGGTCCCCGTTCTCCTGGGTGCGGTCCGCGTCGGTCGGGGGCTGTAAGGGAAGCTGTAAGAGAAAGGGAGGGGCATCCCTGGCTCCGAGGCCGTCGGTCAGGACCAGGCGCAGCGTGCTGTCGGGCTGGACGCCGACCTGGCCGGCGGAGTCCCGCGCCATGGCTTCATGCCCGGATGGGGTCGAGGCCGCAGTTGTCAGTGGCCGAGCCCGCGCAGCAGGTCCGGCTCGCGGACGATCCCCGCCCGGACGGTTCCCCGATAGGGGGCCACGATCGGCCGGGCAACAGCCCCCGATGCGCATCCGGCGGATTGCCTGAGCTTCCCGCTCTCGCCGCGCGGAACAGCAGGCCGAGGCCGCAGCGACCCGCCCGGTCGGCGTGGCAGAGGTCTTGATCGGCTCATTCGGCCGTCTCTCTGCCAGCGCGCTCAGACAGTCGTATCCGGTGGGCCGGGGAGGACCAGGATGAAAGTGGTGCCGGGACGGGGGTGGTCGGAGTGGGCGGTGAGGGTGCCGTGGTGGCGTTCGGCGATGTCGCGGGCGATGGCGAGACCGAGGCCGCTGCCGCCCGTGTCGCGAGTACGAGCCTCGTCGAGACGGGTGAACCGCTCGAAGACGCGCTCGTACTCGTCCGGGGCCAGGGGCGTGCCGTCATTGTGGACGGTGACTGTGTGTGCTCGGCCGTCGGTGGTGATGTCCAAGACGACGGCGGTGCGTGCGTGCCGTACGGCGTTGTCGAGGAGGTTGCGCAGCAGGCGGTGGAGCTGTGCGCCGTCGCCGCGGACGGGGGCCTGGTCGGGTGTGCCGCGCAGCGAGACGGGGTGGCCGCGGTGCCGGTACTCGTGAACGAGTTCCGCGGCGAGGCCGGCCAGGTCGATGAGGGAGTAGGCGGCGGGGTGGTCGGGCCGGGCCAGCAGGAGCAGGTCTTCGGTGAGGGTCTGGATGCGTCGCGTGGCGGTGAGGGCGTTGTGGAGTGTCTGGTGCGCGTCGATCGTGTCCGGGTGGGCGAGAGCGGTCTCGAGTTCGTAGCGCAGTGCGGCGACGGGGGAGCGGAGTTCGTGTGAGGCGTCCGCGACGAACCGGCGTTGGCGTTCTACGGCGGTCTCCAGCCGGTCCAGAGTGGTGTTGGTGGTCAGTGCCAGGCTACGGACGGGGTCGCGGGCGTCGGGGACGGGAACGCGGCGGTCGAGGCTGGTGTCGGTGATCTCGGCGACCTCCCGCCGCATCGCCTCGACCGGGCGCAGGGAACGGCGTGCGGCGGTCCAGGCGAGGGCGGCGACCAGTAGCGCGGCCAGCGGGACACCGGTCATGAGCGGGGTGCGCAGTGAAGCTGCGGCCAGCTCGGCGTCGTCGGGAGGTACGAGGACGTAGAGGGTGGAACGGCACGACCCGTCGGCTTCGGTGGGCATGCGGCATGCGCTCGCGGGGGTGTGCACGGCGGTGGCGAAGACGGTCATGGTGCGGTGTGCGAGAACGTGAGCCTGCCGGTGGGCGATGAGCGCCTTCTGCTCGGCAGAGGTGTCACTGCTGGGCGGCGGCTTGAGCGTTCCGTCGGGACGGTGGAAGCGGTCGTGGTCGCGTTCGTCGACCGCGCCGACGTGGACCGTGCCCCGTTGCGGACTGCCGGTTGTCCGGTGGGGAGGCTGGTCGGGAGGCGGGGGGAGCAGGGTCCTCAGGCCGATGAGGTTCCGGGTGCCGCCGGCCGCGGCGACGGTGCGGCCGGCCCGGTCGATCTCGATGAGGGGCCAGCCCCGCAGGGGGTCGCTGAGGATTTCCTCGCCGGCGGCCGCTTGGCCGGCGAGTTGAACGGACAGCTCGTACGCGCGGTTGTCCGTCGTCCGGTAGGCGTCCGCGCGGACGTGCTGGAAGAGCCACCACGCCCCGGTGCCGAACAGCACGAGGGCGGCGACTCCCGCCACGAGTGCGATGCGCGCCTGTCCGGGCAGGCGGTGGAGCAGGGCCGGTGTACGGCTACGGCGCGAGGGATGCCGCTGGGCGGTCATCAGGGCTGTTCGCGGGGTGTGAGGCGGTAGCCGTGTCCGCGGACGGTTTCGATGCTGTGGGTGGCGAAGGGAGCGTCCACCTTCTTGCGCAGTGCGGAGATGTAGACCTCCACGATGGCCGTGCCCCCGGTGTAGGCCGGGTCCCAGACCTCGTCGAGGATTTCCTCCTTCGACACCGGGCGGTCCGGTGTGTGCAGCAGACAGGTGAGGATCGCGAATTCCTTCGGTGTCAGGGCGAACTCGACGGCGCCCCGGCCTGCGCGGCGGGAGGTCGTGTCCGCCCACAGATCGCCGACGCGCAGCACGGAGTGGCCCGTCGTGGCGGTGGCACCCCGGCGCAGCAGGGCCCGCAGCCGTGCGAGCAGGACCACCGAGGAGAACGGCTTGACCAGGTAGTCATCGGCGCCGGTGTCCAGGCCCTCCGCCTCGTCGTACTCGCCGTCTTTCGCGGTGAGCATCAGCACGGGCGTGTCGATGCCCGCGGCGCGCAGGGCGGAGCAGATTCGGTAGCCGTTCAGACCCGGGAGCATGATGTCCAACACGATGACCGAGTGGTCACCGGTCAGGGCTCGCTCCAGCCCGGTGGTGCCGTCGCGGACGAGTTCTACGCGGTAGCCCTCCGCTGTCAGACCGCGGTGCAGGGCGGGTCCGAGCTGTGGATCGTCCTCGATGACCAGGATGCCTTTCACAGGATGCAGCCTGTCATGCCGCGTGTTCTTCTTCCTGAAGATGACCTTTGGGTTTTTTAGATCATCTTTGGGTTGGTTCGTGCATGCTGTGTCTCCGCCGCACCGGACGGAAGCGCCCGTTACTCGCAGTCGCCCACGGTTCGACTACGCAGCGTCCGGTCGGGCCCACTACGCAGCGTCGGTCGGGATCCGACTACGCACGGTCCCGGCCAGGGTTCGACGGGCTGCTCCGCGTCGGTGCTCCTCCGCCCCCTGATCGCTCAGAAAGCTGCCCTCATGCCGAGCCCTGCCGTTCACCCACCCACCGCGGGCTTCTCCGGCATCCCATGAGCAGAGGAGCACGGGGCTCGCTCGGTCCACTCGCTCAGGTCCACTCGCTCGGTCACCGGGACGAGTCTTCCCACCGGGCTCCGGCCGTCCGGCCAGGGGCGGGCCACAGCGCCTCACAGCGGTCCGGGCCACGCGACCCGGGCCACGGCGGCCCGGGCCCGTGCGAACGGACAGCCTGGCGCCCGCGGCGCGTCTCTTCGTCACCGTCCTCCACCTCCTGCGCCCCGCCCCCAGCCCGTTCCCAGCCAGTCCCCATCCCGGCACGGTCTGCCGTCGTCCGCCGCGCCGCCGTCGCCCGTGCCCGCCCCACCGCTCCACCAGCCAGCCAGAGGTGTGCAAGCACATGCGTATTTCCTTCCTGCTCCACAACGCCTACACCATTGGCGGCACGATCAGATCGACGTTCAACCTTGCCGCCGCACTGGCCGTCCACCACGACGTGGAGATCGCCTCGGTCCTCCGCTACCGCAAGACGCCGGCCATGGGCGCACCACCGGGGGTGCGGCTGACACATCTGGTGGACCTGCACCGAGCTTCCCCGCACTACGACGGCGACGATCCCCGCCACGCCCAGCCCGCCCGTGTCTTTCCCCGCGCAGACGGCCGTCACAGGCAGTACAGCCGCCTCACGGACGAACGCATCGGCCGCTATCTGTCCCGCCTGGAGACAGACGTGATCGTCGGCACGAGGCCGGGGCTGAACGTGCACATCGCCCGGCAGGCCCACCCCGCCGCCATCAGGGTGGGCCAAGAACACCTCACCCTCTCCGGCCACGGCTTGCGCATGCGCCACGAGATACGCCACCGCTACCCCTTGCTGGACGCACTCACCACCGTGACCGAAGCCGACGCGCACGCCTACCGCCGACTCGGCTTGCCCGGCGTACGGGTGCAGGCGATTGCCAACAGCGTCCCTGACATAACGGAGGGACCGGCCGAGCACACCGGCAAAGTCGTCGTGGCCGCGGGACGGCTCATCCCGGTGAAACGCTACGACCTCCTCATCAAGGCCTTCGCCGACGTCGTCGCCTCTCACCCGGACTGGCAGCTACGGATCTTCGGTAGAGGCGACACCACCGGCGACGAAAGGCGTGCTCTGACCGCCCTCATCGACAGTCTTGGGTTGAACGGCCACGTCTTCCTCAACGACCACGTCGGCGCGTTGGAGTCCGAGCTCGCGAAGGCGTCCATCGCCGTCTCCGCCTCCGACCGGGAGTCTTTCGGCATGACCATCGTCGAGGCCATGCGCTGCGGCCTGCCTGTCGTCGCGACTGACTGCCCCAACGGGCCGCGCGAGATCATCGCCCACGGTGTCGACGGGCGCCTGGTCCGCCCCGGCGACACCGACGGCCTCGCTGCCGCGCTGTGCGACCTCATCCGTGACGCCGCCCTGCGCCGGCGCATGGGAGAGGCAGCTCGGCAGAACTCGGTCCGCTTCGCTCCCGACCACATCGCCGAGCAACACCTCAGCCTCTACGAGGACTTGCTCAAGCGCGGCCCTGGCAAACGCTCACTCAGCCCACTGCAGGAAGCCGCCCACCGGACGCGTACCGCCGCCATCGACACCGCACACACCCTACGGTCGGCTACGCGCCGGGTGGTGAAGAAGTAACCCGTCGGGGGAGAGGAAGTGACCTGTCGGGGGAGAAGAAGTGACCCGTCGGTCGAACCACGTGCATCCCCTAGCGCTCCCGAGGCGAGCGCTACGGTCGCTCCAGGCGGGCTGCTCGGTTTGAGGGCGCGGCGATGTCGGATTCCTCCCACCGAGTCACGCATCCGCATCGGACACGGTGTCAGGCGGTGCGAGAGCCCCGCATCGATCAGCATGATCGCTTCGCCCTCCTGCCCCGCCGCAACACCGGCAGGCCCTCGCTGCGGCACCGCAACGCCACCAGGGTCACTCGCGACCTGCCGTCACTGCCGGCTGCACCGCCCTCGTCCTGATGGCGGGCGCTTCCTTTCGCTCATGTCCGCTACGGCGTTGCCGACGAACGCCTCCTGCCCCCGCACGCCGAGGCCCGCGCCACCATCTCACCGCGGGACTGTCCGCTCGGCCCCACTACCTCCCCGAGCAACTGCGCCCACCGCCCGCCCGTACAGCAGAACCCCGTTGCCCGCTGTCCAGCCGCGTGAGAGCATCAAGGTTCAACAGTCCGTCTCCTTCCATTCGTGCTGCACAACGCGAACGAAATGAGACGGACTGTTGTCGTGTCCACGATTTTGAGCGATCCACCAAGATCTGTGAATGACAGGTACCGTTTGATGTGCGCAACAGAGCTGACAGAAGCCTGCATCGAGGATGCGAGCAACATCTTGGTTGCGCCGTCATTGTCGCAAGACAATGACGTGATCAGGGACTTCTTCGGGTCCGTTATCACGCCGGATGACCTCGCTTCTGGTTCGCTCAACCTCGCACAGAAGACCGTCTACCTGTGCGGCGATGTATCCGGGATCAGCAGCCGCCAACTGCAGGAGGCTGCCCGGGTATTCGTCATCCGGGAGCTGTCACACGGCTACCGCGAGGACGTCGGAAAACATTGGACCCCCGTCGACCTCGGCCGAGCTCCCATCCGAGCACACGGCCTCGGCGTGTACTACCGCCGCTTTTTCGGACTCGGCGACGATCACTTCGGGCGGATCTGTGCGGAGCACGCGTTCCAGTCCCTGACAGAGTCCACCAAGCCTGGAACAGCCCACCGCAGCGGAATCTATCTGACGCCCGTCACACGAGACGGCGACGAACTGCACTTCCGCTTGCTCCGGTGCTCCACGAATCTCTCGGGACCGACCGAGGGCTTTCGTCCGACCGACACGCACATCGTCGATGCTCTGAACCGCGAGGCCGCCGCCGTCTTCCGGAACCAGGCACCGTTGAATCACGTCCTCGCTCAGATCTACCACAACACCCGTGCCACGCCCGAGCGCAAGCAGTCCAAGGCCAAGATCTCGGCCCACGCCGACAAGACCAAGGACATGCCCGTCAACGGCATCATGGCCTTCTGCACCTTTTATGACCGGCTCGACAAGCTGCAGCCCCTGGCCGACGATCCTTTCGACTATGGCGTGAAGGGTGCCAGCGCGCTGACCAGACTCCACTTCCGCCTCAAGGAGCCGACCGAAAAACGTGACGGCGTTGCGCTCCCCCCGCAGTTCACGCTGACCCTCTACCCCGGCTCCGTGTTCCTCATGCCGCTGTCCACCAACCGCCTGTATACGCACGAAGTCCGGCCCTCACCGCTGGACGCCGAGCTGCTCCCGACCCGACTGGGATACGTGGTGCGCTGCTCGAGCGCCGAAGCCGTGCACAAGAACGGCCGCACGTTCCTCAAAATGGCCGGAGATCTGGCGAAGCTGGGGCCACCCACATCGGCCGGCATGAACGAGCTGCGCAGACTGTACGCCGAGGAGAACAGGACCTCGTCCTTCATTGACTACGGCGACAAATTCCTCTTCAGTATGAACACGGGAGACTACATTGCCCCCCGAGTCTAGGATCTCGGATGAGATCATCTCGTGCGATTTGCCAACGGATGAAAATCTCTTTGCGGAGCTGTTCGCATCGGTACGTTGGGAAGATGTAGGAAAAGGCCGGCGAGGCGCTACGATCACCAAGATCGACGAGACGGGTGGTGTGCCCCTCGTACGTACCACCACTCGATACAGCAGCCCGGCGCAGCGTTTCCTGGCGGTGCACGAACGGCTGGCGCAGCGGATTCAAGAACGTGCGGCGCTCCCGGTCGGCTTCAACAACGCTCTGATCGAGAGCTACACGAACGCTTACCCAACCATGGGCAGCCATTCCGATCAAGCCCTCGATCTGGCCAGCGAGTCGTTTATCGCCGTCTTCTCCTGCTACCAGCACCCCGAGGCGAGCCCGCCGAGGAAGCTGATCCTCGAATCAAAGGGGTCTGGTTGCGAGAAGTTCGAGATCCCCCTCGCGCACAACAGTATCGTCGCATTTTCTGTCGACGCGAACCGGCGACTCAGGCACAAAATCGTATTGGACATGTCCGTTCAGGCGGCGGAAAACCAATGGTTGGGTGTAACGTTTCGGACGTCAAAGACCGTCCTTCGGTTTCGTGACGGACATGCATACCTCCCGCAGGGCGTGCGCCTCATGCCGGCCGACGATGAGCAGAGGCGCGAGTTCTACCAACTACGACGCCGTGAGAACCAAGAAACCGACTTCAACTACCCCCTGCTGACGTACACCATCAGCGAGAGCGATCTGATGCCGCCCGTCTGACGCTGAGGGCATGGAATGGCCCTCCGCCTCGGCGGCGGGGACGGATGCCTCTGCCCCGACACTAGCGGGGCCCCTGGAGCCGGATCAGCGGGCCGCCTCCAGCAGTTCCATCCGTGCGGACCCGTGACGGCGGGGAATTCGCCACAGCACCACGGAGAAGACCGACAGGAAGGCGACCCGCCTGCGCGAGGGCGCACGTGAGGGACGGCCACCCGGCCTCGATGAGGACAGCCGGGTCACTTACGACCGCGTCGGCGATCTCCGTGCGTGTTCGGCCGGTCCCAGCAGGACCGGTGTCCGCAGGCCTGTGTCACAGGCCTGCGGACACGGCTCAGGCGGAGACAGGCGTACGGGACAGGGCGGTGCGCAGCGCGAAGATGCCGAGCAAGCCGCCTGACGCGAACCGCTGAGCGGCCATCACACGGGGCCGGGCGGCCAGGAACCCCGATATCCGTGCTGCGCCCAGCATGATCAGAGCGTTCACGGAGATCCCCACGATGATCTGCACACCACCGAGCTGGAGCAGTTGCGCCCAGTCCGGGCCCGCCTGCGCATCCATGAACTGGGGCAGAAGAGCGGCGTACATGAGAGCGATCTTGGGGTTGAGCAGGTTGGTCAGGAGTCCCATCGAGAACAGGCGGGCGTCAGAGACCGGAGGCAGGTCCTGGGCCGGGGCGAAAGGCGAGCGGCCGCCGGGCTTGAGCATGCCCCAGGCCAGGTAGGCCAGGTAGGCGGCTCCGGCGAGCTTGACCAGCGTGAAGGCCAGCGGCACGGCGGCGAACAACGCGGACAGACCCGCGGCAGCAGCCAGCAGGTAGCACACGAATCCCACGGCGGTCCCGCTCAGGCTGACCAGGCCAGCCCTGCGGCCTTGAGTGATCGCGCGAGAGGCGAGGTGGATCATGTTCGGTCCCGGAGTCAGGGCCATGCCCAGTTCGACCAGGGCGACTCCTCCCACTGCGGCCAGACTGATCACCGGTCAACTCCTGATCGTTTACGCGGGTACCTGGTACCCGGAGGGGGCGGCGTCCCGGCTGCGACGGGCGGCTGCGACGCATGGCAGTGCCTGCATCGCCCGCTTCAGGATACGACCCTGCCATCAGGCGTCTGCCTGCACCCTGACCCCAGCCGGCCGACGCCATCAACGACTGCAGCCGGATTGCTCACGATCGCGTCGGCGATCTCCGAGTGACCGGCCGGACAGGCCCTGCTGGAAGACCGTCCGAAGCGAGACCTTCGTCGGGCTTCTGGAGGCTGGTCCCGTACGTGATCTACGGCATGCTGGTGAGCCGGCACCCTTCCGTACCACCCGGGCGAGGGTCTGGTGGTGCAGGTGGGCGTTGCCGAGCACGGCGTGGCGGACGCGTCGCCCTTCAGAGCGGCAGTGCAGACTGCGCGAGCTCAACACCGGGCGGGCGCAGAGCCGGGCGGGCGCAGAGCCGGGCGCTGCCGGCGGAGCAGGCGGCGCAGTGAAGGCACGACCGTGGCCGGATTGCGCGCGGGGGAGAGGCGGGCGTGGTGGCGCGTTTGACGCAGGAAGGCGTCGCCGTCAGCGAGCCATGTCTCGATCACCGGCTGCATCAGGGCATCCCGCTCGGTTTTGTTTTTGCCATAGGCGTAGGAGCCGGCGGGCAGCGCTCTGGGCGAGGTTCGCAGGTCTTTGTGCCCGGAGCCCCAGTTCGCGAGGACCTCCTCCCCGCGGGCGAGGGCGTCCGCGAGATGGCCGAGGGCGACAGTGCCCCGCGGTACGGCGGCCTCAGCAGGCCGACAGCGCTCCGGCACGGCCAGGGCATGGTGAAGAACGGCACGGAGCACGAACCAGGACAGGGAGGCGAACGCCTCTTCGGCTCCGGGTAGTACGCCGGCTATCAGAGGACTTCCATCGCTGCAGCGGCCAGGTGCCTTGATCGCCTCCCATGTCTGGCTTTCCTCGCGGACGCGGTCCAGCGCAAAGGTGATGGCGGCGATGCGCCGGGTGTGCGCCGCCTGGTGGTAGGCCGGCAGGAAGCGGTCGGTGAACGCGGGAGCGGTTGGCTGCGCCGCGCTGGGAGCCACGATGCTGCTCGGCGCGTGCGGTTCCTCGTAGTTGTCCTCGAAGCCCCCTGAGGGAACGCGCCGACGAGGTAGTCCCGGCGGTGGCCGGGCCGTTCGGGAATTCTCCGCCAGGGAGCCCCCGGCTGCCTGTCGAGGTCACCGACTGGTCTCACCAAGAAGAGCCCCCGGCAGACTCCTGCTCTCCCCGGCAGCGCCGTCATACTGCCCGCGTGATTGCCATCGCCTGCTCACCGGATGCCGGAGAGCAGCCCGGACATCGGCTCGTTCTACCCCTGGGCAGCAGAAGTGAAGTGGACGTGCCGATCGCCGGGGCCGAAGGGCTGCCCGGTGACTGCCCGGATGGCCTCTCCTGCGCCGCGATCAGGCCGGATTCGTAGGCGAAAACGACGGCCTGGGCACGGGTGCGGAGCCCGAGTTTCGTCATGACACGGTACAGGTGGGTTTTCACCGTGGACTCGCTCACGACCAGCTGCATGGCGATGTCCGCGTTCTCCAGGCCCCGGCCGACCATACTCAGCACCTCGGCTTCCCGGACGCTGAGCCGGGCGAGTTCTCTGCGGCGGCTCCCGGCCGACCGGGTGCCCGGCACGTAGGACGCTATGAGGCGCTGGATGATGCTCGGTGCGAAGAGCATGTCACCTGCCATGACGCTGGAGACGGCGGACAGGAGGCGCTGCGGCTCGATGTCCTTGAGGAGGAAGCCGGAGACGCCTGCGCGCAGGGCGCTGTATACGTACTCGTCGGTGTCGTGAGTGGTGAGCACGAGGACCTTGGGTGGGGCATCGGCCTGGGCCAGGATGTGGCCGGCGGCGGTGAGGCCGTCCATCACCGGCAGGTCGATGTCGATCAGAACCAGATGCGGCCGCACTCTCGCGGCCTGCCTGACGGCTTCGCTTCCGTCGGCTGCCTCGTGGATGGCGGTGATGTCGGGTGCGCCTTGCAGAAGTGCGGCTATGCCGGCTCTGGTGAGTCCTTGGCTGTCGACGACGAGCACAGTGAACACGCCGTCTCTCCCTGTCATCCTGTTCATGGTTCTGACGATGAGGTTCAGGCCGGTGGCCACGTACCGGTCCGGCGACACCGGCCCAGGCCCCGGCCCAGTCCCAGGCCCCGGCCCTGAGCACGGGACATCCTGCCTTCCGGTTCTGACAGGGGACAAGAACGCGAGAGCCCCTCACAGGCCTTTGGCCTGAACCATGTCATGGGGAGGGCGTACGGACTCGAGCCGACGGCAGCAGTCAGCCACTGATCGGCTACGGCTACGACTAGGGCTAGGGCTATGGGCTACGACTGTGGTTGACGTCGGCGCTGGACGTACGACAGGGGTGACGGACGAAAGTCGGGTCATGGATTGACGCTGTGGAAGATCACCTGCTCTAGCGTTCCTGGTCGTACTACCTCGCGGCCCGCGCCATTGCACGGGCTGTTCGCCGGTCCGCCACGTGCGCCGTCCACCGGCGCAGTGGTGGTCCTTCAGTGAGGAGACCGTCGTGATCAGGAAGCTCGAAGCACTGGGAAGCTCGCTCCTCGAACGATTCGTCCCCAAGGTCGACGCGTCGGCCGGTGCCCAGTGGTGCGCGTGGATGGACTTCGGGGCCTGCTGGCAGTGCAAGGACATCTGCGGCTACAACGCCAAGTGCAAGGCCTACTGCTGTGACAGCGCCCACAACTGCGGCAAGGTCAGCTGCTACTGCTGACCTCCGCTGAGCGCCGCCTCCCCGGGGGAGGACGGTGCGCCGGGCGGGAGTTCCCGGACGCATGGGCGTCCGGTCGCCCCGCCCGGCGCACGCGCCCCCGGCGGCGGCCGAGGAGAGATGTCTGGTGGAGTACCTGATAGTGGTGGCCCGCGGGCTGATCGGGACGGTGTTCGCGATCTCGTTCCTCGGGAAAGCGGCCGGCCGGGGCGCCCTGGGCAAGTTCGTGGAGTCGGTGGCCGCCCTGCGTGTGGTCCCCTTGAGGCTGGTCCGGGCAGGCGCCATGGGAGTGGTGGGTCTCGAAGGAGCCGCAGCCGTCCTGGTGTTCCTTCCCTGGAACGGCCCGGCGGTGGCCGGGATGGTGATCGCCGCTGTCCTGCTGTCCGTGTTCATGGCCGTCATCGGGCTTGTCTTACGCCAGGGCACGAGTGCGCCGTGCCGGTGCTTCGGCGGAGCTTCGGCCACTGTGCTCGGGCCACGCCATCTCGTCCGCAACGGCGTGCTGGTGGCCGTGGCTGTGGCTGTGGCTGTGGCCGGTACCTCCTCCGGTCCGGAACCCGGCACTGCCCCGGGCACTCTTGCAGGGTCGGTCGTGGCCGTCCTGGGAGGGGTGTTCCTGGGCGGACTTGTCGCATTTCTCGACGACATCCTTCACGTATTGCAGCCGTTCTCCGCCTGCCCCTTGCCGACTGCCCCCGCCCCCGGCCCCGGCGGCCCTGTTGCTCCCGGTGTTCCTCGGGCGGGACTTGAGGGCTCCGGGCGGGACGGTGCGAGCAGAGCCGATTCCTCCGGGCGGCGCCGGCCGCTCCGGTCAGAAACGATCCACTGACGAAAGGGAACTCGATGGGTGTCCTGGCAGCAGCAATCGTCCTGGTGGGCCTGGTCTGTACGCTCGACCTGGTGCTCACGCTTGGGGTGGTCAAACGCCTGCGCGAGCACACCGAGGAGCTTGCGCGCCTCAACGGCGTGGGCAAGGCCCCGGTGATCGCGGTGGGCGAAGCGGTGGGAGACTTCCTCGCCACCACGGTCGACGGAGAGTCTCTGACGGACGACTCCCTGACGGGTGACACCCTCGTCGCGTTCTTCTCCCCGACATGCGAGCCGTGCAAGGCGAAGATGCCGAAGTTCGTGGAGTACGCCCGGGCACTGCCCGGCGGGCGGAACCAGGTGGTGGCGACCGTGGTGGGCGACGCCGAGGAGGCCGCCGCGTTCGTCCACGAGCTGTCGCCGGTGGCCCGAGTCGTGGTCGAAGGGCACGAAGGTGCCCTGAGCCGGGCCTTCCGCGCCGAGGCGTACCCCACCGTGCTCCGGGCCGCGCCGGACCCCTCGGGCAGGCTCGTCATCACCGCGAACGACGTGGACGTCACTGCTGAACAGCCGGCCGCCGCGGCGATATGACCGAAGGACCTAAGGGGCCTGACGGACCTGAGGGGCCTGACGGACCGGACGAACCTAAGGGGCCTGAGGGGCCCGAGGGAGTCGTCCCAGGCCGCCCGGGAACGAAGGAGCCACTGCGGACCGGCGGCGGATTGCTGCCAAGGGTGTGGGCAGCGGTCACGCTGGCCGGCCGGGCCGCCCCCGCCACCCTGGCGCTGTACGTGGCGGCGGCCGTGGCCTCCGGCGCCCTGCCCGTGGTCACCGCATGGCTGACCAAGGCGGTGCTGGACACCTTGTCCGGCCCGGGCCCCGGCATGTCACCCGCCGTTCCCGCGGCGGGGCTGGCGCTGGCCACCGGCCTTATGGCCGTCCTGCCCCTGGCCATGCAGTACGTACGGGCCGAGATGGACCGCAAGGTGGGCCTGGTCGCCCAGGACCGGCTGTTCGTGGCGGTGGGCCGCTTCACGGGGCTGGAGCGCTTTGAGAACCCCGCGTTCCTCGACCACCTGCGCCTTGCCCAGCAGGCGGGCCGCAGCACGCCCAACGCCGTGGTCGACGGGCTCCTGGGCGTGTGCCGCGCGGCGCTCGCCGTTGGAGGCTTCCTCGGCACGCTGCTCCTGCTCAGCCCGCTGTTCGCCGGCCTCACGATCGCAGCCGGCATTCCGGCCGTCCTGGCAGAGACGGCGCTCTCGCGCAGGCGGGCACGGATGCTGTGGGACATCGGCCCGGCGGAGCGGAAGGAATTCTTCTACAGCGACCTGTTGTCGAGCGTGGACGCCGCCAAGGAAGTGCGCCTGTTCGGTGTGGCCGGCTTCCTGCGCGCTCGCATGCTCGGTGAACGGCGCGCCGCCAACGCCGCACGACGCAGCACGGACCTGCGCGAGGCCCTGGCCCATGGGAGCACAGCGGTGCTGGGCGCCGGCATATCCGGTGCGGGCCTGCTCTGGGCGGTCGGCGCGGCAAGGGCAGGCACGCTGTCGGTGGGGGACGTCACCGTGTTCGCCGCAGCCGTCGCCGGTGTCCAGGCCGCGGTAGTCACCTGTGCGAGTGCGATGGCAGCCGCCCACCATGCGCTGCTGATGTTCGACCACTACCTCACCGTTGTCCGCGCCGGGCCGGATCTTCCCCTCGCCTGTCCGCCACGCCCCCTCCCTCCGCTACGGAAGGGCATCGAGCTTCGCGACGTCTGGTTCCGCTACTCGGAGCGTCACCCCTGGGTGCTTCGGGGTGTGTCCTTGCACATTCCCCACGGCGCGGCCGTCGCGCTGGTGGGACTCAACGGGGCAGGGAAGTCAACGCTGGTGAAGTTGCTCTGCCGGTTCTACGACCCGACACGGGGCACTGTCCTGTGGGACGGCGTGGACATCCGTGACACGGATGCCGCGGAGCTTCGCAGCCGTATCACCGCCGTGTTCCAGGACTTCATGCAGTACGACATGACAGCCGCCGAGAACATCGGCCTGGGGGACATCCGGCTCATCGGCGATGAGGACCGCATCACGGGTGCCGCACAACGCGCCGGTGTGCACGAGAAGCTCGCCGGGCTTCCCCGCGGTTACGACACGCTGCTGACTCGGACGTTCTTCATGGACGGTGAGGAGAACGAGCCGGAGGCCGGTGTCGTGCTGTCGGGCGGTCAGTGGCAGCGGCTGGCGCTGGCCCGGGCGTTCCTGCGGGACCGCCGTGACCTGATGATCCTCGACGAGCCGTCGGCCGGTCTGGACGCGGAGGCCGAGGCCGAGATCCATGCCTCCCTCCGGCGGCACCGGCAGGGCCACACCAGCCTCCTGGTGTCCCATCGCCTCGGTGCCGTACGTGAAGCCGACCACATCGTGGTCCTGTCCCAGGGGCGCGTCACCGAGGAGGGCGACCACGAGCGCCTCATGGCACTCAACGGGCAGTACGCGCACCTCTTCACGTTGCAGGCGTCCGGCTATGCGTCCGCTTGTGAGCCCGCCCGTGAGTCCGCCTGTGAGTCCGCCTGTGAGCTCGCTCCCGTTGAGGAATCCGTGCGAGGAAGGTCATGACTGTCATGAAAGAGGTGTCCGGCGGGTGGCAACGGAGCCGCGGCCTCCCGTCCTGGGCCCTGGTGGTCGGCGCAGGTGTTCCCGCGCTGGTGGGCCTGGGCGCCGTCACCGGAACGTGGCTGGCCCGCAACCTGGTCGCGGTCACCGTACGAGGCGCGAGCATGGAACCCTCCTACGCCGACGGCGACCGCGTGCTGGTGCGACGTGCGCCTGCGCTCACGATCGGACGGGTAGTGGTGGTCGAACGTCCTGTCCCCGGTGTCGGCTGGTCGCACCCTCCTCTCTCACCGGCAGCCGGCGGCGCGGAAGTGGCCTCGCGGGAGTGGCTGATCAAAAGGATCGCGGCCGTGCCGGGTGACGTGGTCCCCAGGGACCGGGTACCGGCGCTGGCCGATGTACCCGAGGACACGGTGCCCGGCGGACGGCTCGTCCTGCTCGGGGACAACCAGAAGGTGAGCTTTGACTCGCGGCGGTTCGGCTACTTCCCCGTGGAGCGTGTGCTGGGTGCTGTCCGGTTCTCTTTGAAGAGGTGAGGAAGGCGGTCCGGTGCCGGTGGCGCACCCGCACCTCGAACGCACCTGTCGATCCGCGGTGGCCGCGGCGGACGTGCGCGCCGGCCTTCATCCCCACAGTCGGCTGGCGGCCGGGACAAGACCCTCTTGGTGCGCGTACGCGACGTTGTCGTCTGCCCGGTCTCGTGTCGGCGTTTCTTCGATTACGCCGACCTGCAGTCGCCCGCGGCTGCCCGGGCAGGCGCGGCTCTGGCCGATGTTCAGACCGTCCCGGGTAGCGGGCGCGCTGTACTTCGAGGTGTTGCAGCGCCGCGCGGTCACTGCCGGCGTGATGGCCCCTGGCTCGCTGTGTTCCGGCCCGCGCAATTCAGCATGCTGTAGTTCCGCTGTGTCTGATCACTTCGCTTGATCGGTGAGCGATTCCTTTGGTCATCTTGTGCTCAGCGGTCGGTTGTTCCGGGCAGTGCTTGGCCGGGAAGGGCCGGGAAGGGCCGGGGAAGGCCGGGGAGAGGGCGTGACCTGGCTCCCGAGATCGGGTGATGTCGAGGCGTGGCCGCTGGGGGTCGGCGTGGGCGCGTTCTAGCGTGGCTGGCATGGCTGTGACCGGCGCGGACAGTACGGCAGACCGTGGCGAGGTATCGGGAGCGGAGAGCCCGGAGCGGCTGGTCGCCTTGTCCGACGGGATCTACGCGATCGCCATGACGCTCCTGGTCCTTGATATCTCTGTCCCCGGCGGGTTGAGCGAGCCGGACTTCCAGCACGCGATGCGCCAGGTGTGGCCCCACCTCGGTGCCTACGCCCTCAGCTTCGCCGTCCTCGCTGCCCTCTGGCGCGATCAGCGATGGCTTCTCCACCAGGTGCGGCGGGTGGACACCCTCACCGTACGCCTGACCCTGGCCGGCCTCGGCGCGGTGGCCCTGGTGCCGTTCCCCACCGCGCTGCTGTCCGAGTACGGTGGCCGCGAACCCCTGGCCGTGTCCGCCTACGCTGCCGCCATCGCCCTGATCACCCTGCTGCACCTGTCCATGTTCCTGACTGTCTGGCGGCGCAGCAGCCTGCAAGCCCGGCCGATCCCCGACCGCGTCGGACGTATCACCGTCACCGAGCTGGGTGCGGTCTTCCTGGTCTGCGCAGCGTCCGTGGCCATGGCCTTCGCCGTCTCTCCCCAGGCAGGCCTGTGGACCTGGCTCGTGTCGATCCCTCTCAAGCACACGATCCGCTGGCGCATCCGAACACATCGCCGCACCTGAACGAAGGCACCCGGCAGCCCCACATCCTCGGCGCCCGCACCGAACCCGGCCAGGGCCGCATCGCCTCCACCGTGCGCAAGCGTCCCGGCCACCTGCAGAAGCGCACCGCCTGGCAACTGCTCGGCTACCTACCGCTCGACACCCTCGGCCTGTACCTCCCCGCTCCGCCATGGTGACGAAGTTGAGGACGAAAGCCTCCCGTAACGACAGGGAGGCTCCAGGAGACGGGCAGGGTGGGTTGGCAGGGGCTGCATCCGGATGTCAGGGCTTCGGCGTAGTAGGACGGTGTCCGGTTCATGACGGCCTGTCGGGAGGGAAGCCCTGAGGTACCACCCGTCACGAACGGGGACGTGCATCTGCTGGATTCCCTGGCCCGACTTTACGTCCTTTCTGTCGTGACCGAAGGCATCCGGTACGAGGCCAAACCGGCCATAGCCGATAGTCCGGTCAGCGCGCAGTCCCGCGCCTGATGCGCCGGCGGCGGGACCGAATACATGTACCGCTTCCGGCGCGTCACGGTGCAGAACCGCGCTGTAGGACGTGCGCGGCTCGTCGGCTGTGTGAGTCATCCCTCTCCCCGTCGTCGTAGCGCTGGTGGCCTGGGAAGGTTGACCATGTAGTTATGACCTCCTCGCCCCGCCCGCCGTACGTCGGTGGCCGACCGGATCCGATAGGCAGGACTACCGCGCTCGACGGAGAGTCCGCTCCCGCCCGCGGGTACCTGCTGGACAACGCGCGCACCGAGGCGGGCGAGCGATTCGTCTGGCTGGCCGAGCTGTTCGACGGAGTGACGCGCGGGCACTTCGACCGCCTGGGGGTCGGGGTCGGCTCGCGCTGCTGGGAAGTGGGGGCCGGTGGCCCCGGTATCCCGGAGGCGCTCGCGGCGGCCGTCGGACCGAGCGGGTACGTGCTGGCCACGGACATCGACCCGTCGTGGCTGAAGGCCGGCGACGGGTACGAGGTGCGTCGGCACGACGTCGCCGTTGACCCGCCCCCGGAGCCGGGGACGTTCGATCTGGTGCACGCCCGGCTTGTGCTGGTCCACGTACCCGACCGGGCTCGCGCGTTGGCCACGATGGCGGCAGCGCTACGGCCCGGCGGCTGGCTACTGGTCGAGGACGCCGATACCGCTCTGCAGCCCCTGGCATGCCTGGACGACAGCGACCCTGCGCAGCGGCGGGCCAACCGGCTGCGTGACGCGGTCCGGGAGCTGCTGGCGCGCCGCGGCGCGGACCTGCGCTACGGCCGGACGCTGCCGCGGGCCTTGCGTGAGGCCGGCCTGGTAGATGTCGCCGCGGCGGGCTCTTTCCCGGTCGGCGGCCTGGCGTGTGACCGGCTGGAGGCGGCGACCATCCGGCACGTGCGCGGCGAGTTGGTCGCGGCCGGCCTGGCCGACGACGCCGAGATCGACGCGCACCTGGCCGCCATCGACGCGGGCGAACTCGACCTGACACTCGCGCCGCTGATCTCGGCCTGGGGGCGCCGTCCAGCCGAGCACTCTCCGGCACTTGGGTAGGTGTTTCGTTTGGACCACCGTTCTGCTGCCTGCTGCCTGCTGCCTGCTGTACAGGACGAGTTACGGCGGAACATGAATCCAGCGGGGCCCGCATGACCGGGCCCGTGCGTCCGGAACTGATCGCTGCTTGCCAGCGTCGTGGTGTTTATGGCGCAAGATGGGAGCACGGTGGGCGAGGAGCCGACGTGGGCAGAGCTGCTGTTTTCCATTTTTGTGATGGTGGCCATCCCTACCGTCATCGGGGGGACGGTGATCTTGTCCCTTGTCGGACTGGCGATGTGGGTGACAGCACCGCTGCGGCGACGCAGGCGGGCCAGCCCTGATGACGGCTAACTGATCGTTTTGGAATGGCGTCTAGGCGGAGGCACTGGCGGCCCCATGAAACAATCCCTTCAGCTACGGACTCATGGGGGATGACGTCGTATGGAACGGGTTGGGGCTGCGCGAGACCTCGTGCTCGGTTACGTCCGCGCTCTGAACGCGATTGATGAGGCCATGAGGGCGGCAATCCCCTCGCTTGAACGGCTGGCGGATGTTGTTGTCCTGGCCAATTCGCGCCGGATCAGCCGGAGTGATCACATCGGCAGCTACTCCTACCAGGTTCATGGCTTCGGGTGCCGTTTCGTTAGCGACGACGGCACTGAGGTCGATGTGGATTTCGCAGCCGACGGGAGTGCAGTCTTCGACTTCTGGCGACTGCGCGGCTATGGGAGGAGTCTGCCGGAGCCTCTAGACGTCGCGGATCAGGACATGCGGTCCGCAGTGCAGTCGCTGGGACCGCTTCTGACCGAGGTGCGACCGGGGTGGTTCAGCGTAGCCAACTGATCGTCTCAGGACGTGGTTCGCAGGCGGTGGGGGCGTATGAGGCTGCGGGCCAGTTCGAGCAGGCCCTGGTGGAGATCGGCGCGTCGTTCGTAGCGGGTGCGGAGCCGTTTGAACTGGTGCAGCCAGACGAAGGCGCGCTCGACCGCCCGGCGCACCTTGCCCGGTCCGGAGCCGGGGGCGACGCCGCGTCGGACGATCACGGTTGGATGCCACGCTTCCTCAGCAGGCGGCGGGGCTTGTCGACGTCGTAGCCTCGGTCAGCATACAAACACCGGCGTTTGCGGCGGGGGTGTCCTTTCCATTCCCGAAGCGATGGAATGACGTCCGGCCGCGGCAGGAGCTGGGTGACGTCGTGCCGGTTGCTGCCGGTGAGCGTGACGGCGAGTAGGGTTCCGCGGCGGTCGACGATCAGGTGGTGCTTGGAGTCGGGGCGGGCAAGGTCGAAGGGTGAGGGGCCTCCGTTATCTCCCCTTTGAGAGCCGGGATGTGTGATCCGTTCACGGAGCAGTCGTCCAGGTTCATCAGGCTGGCGCGGTGGAGCTCGGCCAACAGGGCAGCGTGCGCGCGTGGCCAGACGTCGCGGCCTCGGTCCAGACACGCAGTCGGCGCCAGGCCGTCACCTCTGGAGCAGCCCGCCATCTCCGCGGGGACCTCACGCCATGCGACGCCGGCCCGCAGCCGTACATCACGCCGGCGAGTGCCACTCGGTGCCGTGCGCCGCGCCAAGTTCCGTGCGGTGTTGGCAGGTTTTCGGGGAGGCCGCTTTCCACTGGCGGGCTGTCAGAGTGACGCCTGGCTCAACCTGGCCGGTATCCGGACTCTGCGGTGGGCCGGAATCTCTGCAGGGGCCCGCCGTAACCTTTACCGTGGGCGGGAGACCGGAGGAGGCCGGACGTGGACGTCGCGCAGGCAAAGCACCGCTCGCCCATCGGAGATGACGGGCATCAACCCAACCGGCCCGTCCCTCCGCCCC
>NZ_JBPQTW010000044.1:0-39668 GCF_051386535.1 Streptomyces sp. URMC 127 | reverse complement strand
CCCGGGGGCTTGCCCCCGGGAAACGGTGAAAGGGCGGGGCCGGGGCACTCCTCCCGCCGCGGCGGTGCTCAGCCCCCACCGGCGTCCCCGGCGGTGCCGGACCGCCTCCGCTACCTTCGCAAGGACACCGCACCACCTAGGAGGGGACATGCACCCACCCGTACCGCCGCCCCGCAGCGAAACCCGCAAGGGCCTGCTCTGCAGCTTCGCCGCCTACGGGCTCTGGGGCCTCTTCCCCCTCTACTGGCCGCTCCTCGACCCCGCCGGCCCCGCCGAGATCCTCGCCCACCGCATGGTGTGGTCCCTGGCCGCCGTGCTCGCCGTGCTCGCCGTGACCCGCCGCTGGGCGTGGATACGCCCGCTGCTGCGGCAGCCCCGGCGCCTCGGCCTGATCGCCCTGTGCGCCACCACGATCTCGGTGAACTGGGGCGTGTACATCTGGGGCGTCAATTCCGGGCACGTCGTGGAGACGTCGCTGGGGTACTTCATCAACCCCCTGGTGAGCATCGCGCTCGGCGTGGCCGTGCTGCGGGAGCGGCTGCGCCCCGTGCAGTGGGCGGCGGTCGGCGTCGGCGCGGCCGCCGTGCTCGTGCTGTCGCTGGCGTACGGGCGGCTGCCGTGGATCGCGCTCGTGCTCGCGGCGTCGTTCGGCACGTACAGCCTGCTCAAGAAGCAGGTGGGGCTGGACGGGCTGGAGTCGATGGCGGCGGAGACGGCCGTGCAGTTCCTGCCCGCCGCGGGGTTCCTGGTGTTCCTGGGGGCGACGGGGCGCAGCACGTTCCTCACCGCGGGCGCGGGGCACACCGCGCTGCTGATGTGCTCGGGGGCGATCACCGCGCTGCCGCTCATCCTCTTCGGCGCGGCCGCGGTGCGGCTGCCGCTGTCGGTGGTGGGGATGGTGCAGTACCTGGCGCCGACGTTCCAGTTCGTGCTGGGCCTGGTGGTGTTCCGCGAGGGGATGCCGCCGGAGCGCTGGGCGGGTTTCGCGCTGGTGTGGCTCGCCCTGGCGCTGCTGACGTGGGACGCGCTGCGGACGGCGCGGCGCGGGCGGATGGAGCTGCGCGCGGCGCGGCAGGAAGCGGACGCCCGGGCCCGTACGAGTGGCGCGGGCAGCTTTAACACAGAAGTCACATCAGCCCCAGGAGCACCAGAAGTCACAGCTCAGGGGCAGTAGAGCCCTTCTCCGCACCGCCCGATATCCGGAAACCGGCGTCCCGTGTCCGGAATCCGCCCTTGACGCTCTTTCAGGCCGCCCCCAACATCATGGCCACGTCAAATGGAGTTGGGAGCCCCCCATGCCTGAACTCAACGGACCAACCCTGCCCACTCACCCACCGAGATCCCTCGCCCGCACCCGCCCCGCCGCTCTGCTGGCCACCGGCGCGGCGATCGCGGCCACCCTGCTCGGCGCCGCCTCCGGCCCGGCCCTGGCGGTCCCCACCACCGCCGCGGCCCGGCCCGTCGCCGCCGGCCCCGACATCCCCGTCGCCAACGTCAAGGCCCACCTCGCCCAGCTGCAGTCCATAGCCACCGCCAACGGCGGCAACCGCGCGCACGGCCGCAGCGGCTACAAGGCCTCGATCGACTACGTGAAGGGCAAGCTCGACGCCGCCGGGTTCACCACGACCGTGCAGCAGTTCACCACCGGCGGCGCCACCGGCTACAACCTCATCGCCGACTGGCCCGGCGGCGACGCCGACCACGTCGTCTTCGCGGGCGCCCACCTGGACTCCGTCTCCGCCGGGCCCGGCATCAACGACAACGGCTCCGGCTCGGCCGGCGTCCTCGAAACCGCGCTCGCCGTCGCCCGCGAGGGCTACAAGCCCGCCAAGCACCTGCGGTTCGGCTGGTGGGGCGCGGAAGAGCTCGGCATGCGCGGGTCGAACTACTACGTGAACCAGCTCCCCGCAGGTGAGCGCGGCAAGATCGACGCGTACCTCAACTTCGACATGATCGGCTCGCCGAACCCGGGCTACTTCGTCTACGGCTACGACCAGAACCTCAAGGCCCTCTTCGAGAACTGGTTCGCCGCGAAGAACATCGCCACCGAGATCGACACCGAGGGCGACGGCCGCTCCGACCACGCGCCCTTCCAGAACGCCGGCATCCCCGTCGGCGGCCTCTTCAGCGGCGCCGACTACCGCAAGACCGCTGCCCAGGCCCAGAAGTGGGGCGGCACCGCCGGCCAGCCCTTCGACCGCTGCTACCACTCCTCGTGCGACACGTCCGCGAACATCAACGACAAGGCGCTCGACACCAACACCGACGCCATCGCGAGCGCGGTGTGGACGCTGAGCGGCGGCACCACCAACCCGCCGCAGGGCAAGGTCTTCGAGAGCAGGAGCCAGGTGGCGATCCCCGACGCGGGCGCGGCCGTCGAGTCGCCCGTGACCGTCTCCGGGCTGACGGGCAACGCCCCCTCCGCCCTCAAGGTCTCCGTCGACATCAAGCACACCTACCGCGGTGACCTGGTCGTCGACCTCGTCGGGCCGAGCGGGCGGGCGTACCGCCTGAAGGACTCCAGCGGCAGCGACGCCGCGGACGACGTCATCGCCACGTACACGGTGGACGCCTCCGGGGAGACCGCGAACGGGACGTGGAAGCTGCGCGTCCAGGACATCGCGGCGCAGGACACCGGCCGGATCGACAGCTGGAAGCTCACGTTCTAGCTCGCGTCCCAGAGGCCACTGAGGGCACAACCCCGCAGCGGGCCCGGGAGCGCCGTCACGGCCTCCCGGGCCCGCACCTTCCGGTGCGCCGGCCGGCCGCTAGGCCGTCACATCCTTCGACGTGAACCGCGCCCACGCCGCCGAGCCGAACACGGCCGCGTACAGCGCCTGCAGGCCCAGGTTGTCCAGGAGCTGGTCCCAGTAGACGGGGGCGCGCAGGAGGTCCGCGAAGCTGAGCCAGTAGTGCGGGAAGAGATACGGCTGGACCGCGTGCAGCTGCGGGAACTGGTCGACGATCTGCGCCGTGATCAGCAGCCCCACCGTCGTGGCCATCGCGGCTATCCCGCTGCCCGTGAGCGTGGAGACGAAGAGCCCGAGCGCCGCTATGCCCACCAGCGACAGCGCCACCACCCCCGCGACCGCCAGCGCCCGCAGCAGGCCCTCCCCGAAGGAGATCGTCACCCCGCTGATCAGGGTCACGTCGCCGAGCGGGAAGAGGACCGCGCCGACGGCGAGCGCGGAGGCGGCGACGGTCAGGGTCGCCGCGCAGCAGAACGCGAGCGTCGCCGTGAACTTGGCGAGCAGCAGCCGCGTGCGGCCCGCGGGGGCGACGAGGAGATAGCGCAGCGTGCCGGAGCTCGCCTCGCCCGCCACGGAGTCGCCCGCGACCACGCCGACGGCCATCGGCAGGAAGAAGGGCAGGGTCGCGGCGAGGGAGGTGAAGACCAGGAAGAGGCCGTTGTTGGTGACCTGGCTGATGAAGGCCGGGCCCCCTCCCCCGTGCCCGGCGGGGCCGCCGTCGCTCGTCTCCATCTTCACGGCGATGCCCACCAGGACGGGGACGGCCGCCAGGACGCCCAGGAGCGCGATCGTGCGCCACCGGCGGAAGACCGTACCCACTTCGCTGCGGAAGAGCGAGAGGGCCCACAGAGGGCTCGGAGCGGGCCGCGCAGCGGCTGCCGTGGTGACCTCAGCCTGCGACATCGAATCCCTCTCCGGTCAGTGCGACGAAGGCGTCCTCCAGGGAGGCGCGGGCGGTGCCGAAGGAGCGGACGCGGACCCCGGCCCGCACGAGGGCGGCGCTCAGGTCGGCGAGCTCGCGGACCGCGGCGGGCAGCTCGCCGGTGACGCGGTCGTCCTCGACGGTGAGGTCGTTCACGCCGTGCTCCTTGAGCACGCGGACGGCCTCCGCCGTGTCGGGCGTGGTGACGGCCAGCCTGCCGCGCGCGGAGGAGGCCAGCGCGGCCACCGTGCCCTGGGTCAGCAGGCGGCCCTGGGCCATCACGGCGGCGTGGGTGCAGACCTGCTCGATCTCGTCGAGCAGGTGCGAGGAGAGGAAGACGGTGGTGCCCTCGGAGGCGAGGCCGCGCACCAGGGCGCGGATCTCGCGCATGCCCTGCGGGTCGAGGCCGTTGGTCGGCTCGTCGAGGACCAGCAGCTCGCGGGGCTGCAGCAGGGCCGCGGCCAGGCCCAGGCGCTGCTTCATGCCCAGGGAGTACGCGCGGGCCTTCTTGCCCGCCGCGGCGACCAGCCCCACCCGGTCCAGGGCGGCGTCCACCCGGGCCCGCCGGGTGCGCGGGTCGGCCGTCGGGTCGGCGGCGTCGAAGCGCAGGAGGTTGTCGCGGCCGGTGAGGAAGCCGTAGAGGGCGGGCCCCTCGATGAGGGCGCCCACCCGCGGCAGCACGTGCCGCCCGGCCCGCGGCATCTCCTCGCCGAGGACGCGGGCGGTGCCGGAGGTCGGCTCGATCAGCCCCATGAGCATGCGGATGGTCGTGGTCTTGCCGGAGCCGTTGGGGCCGAGGAAGCCGAAGACGCTGCCGCGCGGCACGACGAGGTCGAGCCGGTCGACGGCGAGCTGCCCGCCCCGGTAGCGCTTGGTGAGCGCGTGGGTGGCTATCGCCGGTTCCCCGGCGGCGGACAGCTCCTCCATCGGGCCTCCCCTGACGTGTGCTTCGGGTGTTACTTGGACGCGGCCTTGATCAGCGCGTCCTTGGTGACGGCGCCCACGTACACCTTGCCGTCGTCCGTGACGAGGGCGTTGACCAGGCGGGTGCTGAAGACGTGCCCCGAGCCGAAGGAGCCCGAGACCTTGCTGCCGAGGCTGTCGAGCAGGGCACCGGCCGGGCCGGCGTCCTTAGCGCCCTTCGCGCCGGCACCCGCGCCCACGCCGCCGGGCGCCTTGAGCTCGGCGATCGACGTCCAGCTCTTGCCGAGCACGTTCATGCCGGAGAGGTCGGGGGCGCCGGCCTCCTTGCCCGGACCGGCCTTGTGCTCCTTGCCGTCCTTGCCGCCCGCCTTGTCCTCGGTGACCTTCGCGCCCTTCGGCGGCTTGAAGTCGAAGGTGTCCGCGGCCGGCTTGGCGAAGTCGACCTTGGTGAACGCCGCGTCCACGACGGCCTTGCCGCCGCTCTTCGGGCTGAGCGTGAACTTCAGCGGCACGCCGTTCTTCGCGTCCACCGCGATGCGCACCGCGCCGACCGTCGTCTCGGCCGCCTTGGGCTTGAGGACCAGCTGATAGGCATCGCGGCCGGCGACCTTGGCCGTGCCGTCGACCGTCACCGACGTGGAGTCGTCGACGGCGGCCAGCGTCTTCTTCGCGAGCTCCTGCGGCGAGGCGCCGCGCAGCTCCTGCGGGGCCTCCTCGGCGCCGTGCGCGCCCTTGGGGGCCGTGGAGTGGTGGACGGTGTTGCTCTTGCTGTCGTACGCCCAGACCTGGTCGCCGTTGCGGATGAGGCTGTACTCCGCGGCGCGCTCCACGATCGACAGCCGCTGCTTGTCCGGGCCGTCGGCAGCCACGCGCAGCGTGTGCGTGCCGGAGGCGAGCTCGGTGAGCTTGGCCTGCGGGGAGGCGTCCGCCCCCTCGCCCTTGCCGGCGGAGCCGTGGCCCGCCTTGCCGCCGCCAGCCGGAGCGTCGCCCAGCGACAGGCCGGACGGCATCGAGGGCAGCCCCAGATCCGTGGTGATCTTGACGGTGCCGGACAGCTGCTGGGTGTCCGACTTCGCCATCCTGGCTATCAGGTCCTGCGCACTGATCTTCGGCAGATCCGGGTCACCGCTGCTCGCGAGCGCGGTGCCGATGCCGATCGACGCCGCGGCGACGCCGGCCACGGCGACCGGGACGGCGTAGCGGACGGCCTTGCGACGGCCGGGCGCCCGTCGGGCGTCTTCCCCGGCGCCGGCCGCCCCGTCGGTGCCGTGGGTCGGTTCGATGCGTGCCATGTCCTCTACCTCCGTCGTCGGCGGCGGTCTCGACCTGTCGTGCACTCGCCACCCCCCAGGGCTCATTGTGAGCCCGGCCGCTCGGTGGTGGAGCGGGGAATCCGGAGAGAAATCCCCTGCCTCGAGACACTTCGATTCCACCAGACCCCGCCTGCCGGGTCATCAGACGACGGGATCAAGTCCGTATACCTCTCGGGTAGGACATCCCCTACGGGGAACCCGACTTCCGGCTGGACCGGAGACGCCTTCCGGCTGGGGCGGTCTGACTTCCGGGTGGGGCAGCCCGACTTCCGGGTGGGGCAGCCCGGCTTCCGGCTGGAACGGCCGCGACTTCCGGCTGGGCCAGCCCAACTCCCGGCTGGAACGCCCACGACTTCCGGCTGGGCCGGCCCGGCTACGGCAGCCCGACTGCCGTCGAGACCGGCCGGCTTCCGGCCGAAGCAACACCCCGTCCGGAACCAGTCCCCGTGGCGAAGCCACGAAAAAGATGCCCGCCGCCACGGCGCCCAGCCCCCACCGCGAGGGTCCGGCGGAATGCGAGGCGGCCGGAGCCGCTCCGTACGGCACAAACCCGGCGCGCTAGCCGGCCCGGTGGACCACCGCGTCGCACAGGTTCTCCAGCGCGGCCTTCGCGTAGCAGTCCGGCAGCGGGGCCAGCGTGGCCCGCGCCTCCTCCGCGTACCGCACGGTGTCGCGGCGGGCCTGCTCCAGGGCGGGGTGGGCGCGCAGCCGGCGCAGCACCTCGGCGTGGAGGGCATCGTCGGTGAGGTCGCCGTCGAGCATCTCGCACAGTTCCAGGTCGGCCGCCGAGCCGGTGGCGGCGGCCTGGGCGCGCAGGTGCAGGACGGGCAGGGTGGCGATGCCCTCGCGCAGATCCGTGCCCGGGGTCTTGCCGGACTCGTGGGAGTCGCTGGCGATGTCGAGGACGTCGTCGGCGAGCTGGAAGGCGATGCCGAGGCGCTCCCCGTAGTGGGTGAGGATGTCGACCGTGCGCTCGTCGGCGCCGGACATCATCGCGCCGTACCGCCCGGAGACGGCGACGAGCGAGCCGGTCTTGCCGGCGAGGACGTCCAGGTAGTGCTCGATGGGGTCGCGGCCGTCGCGGGGGCCGGCGGTCTCCAGGATCTGGCCGGTGACCAGCCGCTCGAAGGCCTCGGCCTGGATGCGGACGGCCTCGGGGCCGAGGTCGGCCAGGATGTGGGAGGCACGGGCGAAGAGGAAGTCGCCGGTGAGCACCGCCACGGAGTTGCCCCAGCGGGCGTTGGCGCTGTCGACGCCGCGTCGCTTCTCGGCCTCGTCCATGACGTCGTCGTGGTAGAGCGTGGCCAGGTGGGTGAGCTCGACGACGACGGCGGACGGCACGACGCCGGGGGCGTAGGGGTCGCCGAACTGGGCGGCCAGCATCACCAGCAGTGGCCGGAAACGCTTCCCTCCGGCGCGCACGAGGTGCTGCGCGGCTTCGGTGATGAAGGGCACGTCGCTCTTGGTGGCCTCCAGGAGGCCCTCCTCGACAGCGGCCAGTCCCGCCTGGACATCGGCTTCAAGAGCCTGGTCCCGCACGCTCAGCCCGAAAGGCCCGACGACGGTCACGAGGGGTACTCCTGTCTGCCTGCGAACACGGGGTTTGTCGATGTGTCGCTGTCTCCACCGAAAGTCAGCGTATCCGGTCGGCTGTGGATCACCGTGGCCACCCGTCCGGGTTGTGCTGCCGGGGGCCCTGCCCGGGCCCCTGTTCCGGCCGGTGTGCGGGGCGTCCGCGGCCCGTTGCGCGGCCGGTTGCGCGAGCTGATACGCGAGCTGGTGTGCGACGCGGTGCGACCTGACATCTGCCCCGCGGGGGCCTTGGTCACCCCGCCGGCAGCCCTGCCGGGTGGGCTCGGGCCTGCGTGTTTCGGCCATCCACGGACGGCGGGGGGCCGGGCCGGGCGGTTCCGCCCGTCCGCCTCCTCGCCGCAGGCGGAGAAAGCCCGCCGCAGCGGCGGGCAACCACCGGCAAGGTGACCGGCGGTGCCGGACCCGGGCTCAGTCGGGTCCGGAACCGCCGGCCACGTCCGTGGGGCTGATCGCCGTCACGGCGGAGCGGCAAGGCCGGCGCCCGGCCGGCGCGCTCTCCGCCGCGACGGCGGGCAACCACCCGCACGGTGCCCGGCGGTGCCGGACCGCCCCGCAGGGCGGCGGCCCGCCCGCTGCCCCGGCCCTTCGGGCTGCGGGAGCAGGCGGCCCCGGCCGGGGTTACGGCAGCGCCGCGACCGCCCGCGCCAGCCGCGGCGAGGCGTACTCCGTGCCGCAGACGAACCGCATGACCGGGCCGTAGCTGGCCGCGGCCGGCAGGCCCGTGAAGAACAGCCCGGGGACCGAGGCGCGGTAGCCGGGGCCGAGCCGGGGACCGCCCGCACCGACGGCGAGCCTGGTGCGCAGGCCGTGGCCGAGGAAGTCCATGGCCGCGAGGTCGACGCGGTAGCCGGTCGCCGCGATGACGTGGTCGGCGGCGAGCTCGCCCGCGCTCGCGCCGTCCGGGCCGACGAGGTCGAGGACGGGACGGCCCTGCTCGACCCGGGCCGAGCCGATCCGCGTGCCCTCCGAGACGTGCACCCGGCCGATGAAGCGGTCCCGCAGCCACCAGGCGCCGAGGGGGCCGAGCACGCGCCCCACCAGGAACCGGCGGGCCGGCGCCGGAAGATGGCGGAAACCATCGGCGTGGTACGAGAAGGCGTAGAGCGACCAGGCCCGGCCGAACGGCGTGTCCGGCTTCAGCCGCGGCTGCCCGTCCGGCGCCGCCCCGAAGCGGACCGCACCCTTCCGGCGGGCGACGACCCGTACCGACGCCGCCCCGGCGTCGGCCAGCAGCACCGCCGTCTCCAGCGCCGACTGCCCGGCGCCGATGACGACCACCTCGCGCCCGGCGAACCGCGACAGGTCCCGGTGCTGCGAGCTGTGCGAGACGGGGCCCACGGGGGACGGGCCGTCCGGGACGGCCGCGGCCAGCTCGGGCGGGAGCTGGGCCAGCCCGCTGAGCCCGCTGGCGATCACCACCGCGCGGGCGGCGAACTGCTCCCCGGAGTCGAGCTTCAGCTCGAAGTCCGAGGACCGCCGGTCCACGGACACCACGCGCACCTGCTCCAGCTCCGGCACCAGGCGCTCCTGGAACCAAAGGCCGTACCGCGAGAAGGTCTCGACCGGGATGATGTCCCAGTCCGACTCGAAGCGCCGCTCGCCGGTCTCCCGGCAGAAGTCGAGCAGGGTGTGCCCGGGCTGCGGCGCGTCGATGCTGGAGGCCGAGGGAGTGGACTTGAGAATCATCCCGGCGGGCATGTTCTCTCGCCAGCTCACCATCGGCTGCCCGAAGACGCGGGTCCCTATCCCGCGGGCCCGCAGATGGGCAGCGGTCGACAGACCGTACGGGCCGGCCCCGATGATTGCTACGGGAAGTGTCACGAGTCCCCTCCCAGGGCGTTCCTCACTGCGGCTGTTCGGTTCGGTTACGCGCTGTTCACTGGTCGGCAAGGCACTTGATCGGTAGGTCGCGGTTGATCCGCATGACACGGCAGATCGGCAGGACGCGGCGGATCAGTGGGACACAGCGGGCCGCACGCGACCGCCCGTTCACTCGGTGACGGAGGAGGCGGCCCGCCGGGAGCGCCACATCTGCCACAAATGACGCACTCCCGGCCGTACGAAGCGGGCGAGCATGGTGAAGAAGGGCTTCATGTCGTCCCGCGCGAGCCAGGCCAGCTCCGTGCTGCTGGGGCGCGCGGGGGCGTGCGGGGTGGTGTAGCCGCTGCGGCGGTAGGCGGCGAGCGCGGGCAGGTCGATGTTCTCCACGACGAACCGGCGGCCGGCCGGCTGCTCGCCCTCCGGAACGCGGCGCCCGGTGAGGTCCAGGTGCTGGGCCCGGACGACGTCCACGCCCGACTCGCTCTCGAAGAGCCGGAACTGCGCTCCCATCCGGGGGTTGAAGTCCAGCAGCTTGTACCGGCCGTCGCGGCGGTCGAAGCGCCAGTCCAGGTCGATGATGCCGCTGAAGCCGATCTGCTTGATGAACTGGGCGGCCATCCCGGCCAGTTCGGGGTTGTCCACCACGTAGGCGTTGGCGGTCATACCGGCGTGCGGCGGCCAGGAGCGCACCTTCACGCCCGTGAACATCGCCAGCGGCGTGCTCTCGGCGTCGAAGTAGGCGTGGACGATCCAGTCCTCCGCCTGCTCGCGGGGCAGGTACTCCTGGAGGATCACGCCCGGCGAGGGGCCCCAGCCCTGCGCCAGCCGCATCAGCTCGCGCGGACCGTGGATGCGCGTGGTGCCGTGCACGGCGGGCTTGCGGCGGCGCTCGAAGGCCTCCCGGTTCTTGGCGACGAGGGGGAAGCGGGCGCGCTCCGCGAACTCCTCGATCTCCTCGAAGGACGCCGGGAACAGGGCCTCCGGCGACGGCACGCCGTGCTCCACGCAGAGCTCGTGCAGCCCCTGCTTGCTCGCCAGCCTGCGCGGCAACTCCGGCTCCACCCGCGGGAAGAGGAAGCTCCCGGACAGCTCCGCGGAGTGCTCGGCGATGAGCACGGCGGCCTCTTCGTCGGTGGGGATCAGGACCGTGGGGCGGCCGATCTCGCGGCCGATCCGCAGCAGGCCCTCGACCAGCTCGGCGGACCGCTCGGTGCCCGTCGTGCGCCAGACGAAGCCGCCGCGGAGGTAGCGGGAGACGGCGGCCGGGGTCCAGCGGTCCTCCGTGATCGCGTACATGGGCACGCCGAGTCTGCCGAGGCTGCGGATCGCGCCCACCCCGCCGTGGTGCAGGGGATAGTCACCGATCTTCACGATCAGCCCTGGAACGGACCGGTCCGCCGCGATGGGCGTGCTCCTGCTCGCCACCAGCATCCCCCTCGGCCCCTCAGCCGCAGCGGCCCCCCACTGTGCTTGGCCCGATTAAGGACGCTACTTCGGAATCGCCGCTTCCAGCAAGGAATTACGGGATATTGCGCGCTCTTTAGCCGAAGGTCGGACGGTGGTTCGGACAGCGGTTCGGGGGCCGGTCCGCATGGTCCGCGGGCAACCGTTCGCAGGCGCCGCGCGGGGGCCCGGCCGGCACCCGCGCAAGCGCCCTCCTGACACCCCTTGTCTGGCGGCCACCAGCACGTAATGTGGGCCGCGGGCCCCCACCGGCCCACCGGTTTCCCGGAGCGTCCAGGAGAGAGCGAGGCAGCGTTCCATGCCCCAGCACAGCCCCCGCGAGCTGCCCGAAGGCGACCCCTTCGGCGCGGACACCCTCCCGTACGGCGTCTTCACCACCGCCGACGCCCCGGACAGCCCCCGCATCGGCGTCCGCTACGGCGACTCCGTCCTCGACGCGGCGGCCGCGGCGGCCGCCCACGGCTCCGCGCACGCCGCGCTGCTGGCGGCCCCGACGCTCAACCCCCTCATGGCCGCGGGCCGGGCCGTCTGGCAGGCCGTGCGCGCCGAGGTCCGCTCCTGGCTGGCGGACGGGACCTTCCACCCGCTCTCCGAGGTGACGCTGCACCTGCCGTTCGAGGTCGCCGACTACGTCGACTTCTACTCCAGCGAGCACCACGCCACCAACGTCGGCCGCATCTTCCGCCCCGACGGCGACCCCCTCACGCCGAACTGGAAGCACCTGCCGATCGGTTACCACGGCCGCGCCGGCACCGTCGTCGTCAGCGGCACCGACGTCGTGCGCCCCCAGGGCCAGCGCAAGGCCCCCACCGAGCCCCTCCCCTCCTTCGGGCCCTCGCGCCGCCTCGACATCGAGGCCGAGGTCGGCTTCGTCGTCGGCACGCCCGCGGACGGCCCGGTCGGCCTCGCGGACTTCCGCGAGCACGTCTTCGGCGTCTGCCTCGTCAACGACTGGTCCGCGCGCGACCTGCAGGCCTGGGAGTACGTGCCCCTCGGCCCCTTCCTCGGCAAGTCCTTCGCCACCTCCGCGTCGGCCTGGATCACTCCGCTCGACGCCTTCGACGAGGCCCGCACGGCGCCGCCGGAGCGCACCCACCCGCTCCTGCCCTACCTCGACGACGCGGCGGCCGAGCCGGGCGGCCTCGACCTGCGCATCGAGGTGAAGATCAACGGCGAGACGGTCTCCCGGCCGCCGTTCTCCGCCATGTACTGGACCGCGGCGCAGCAGCTGGCGCACATGACGGTCAACGGCGCCACCCTGCGCACCGGCGACTTCTACGCCTCCGGCACGGTCAGCGGTCCCGAGCCGGACCAGCTGGGCTGCCTCCTGGAGCTGACCGCGGGCAAGGGCCCGTGGCTGGAGGACGGCGACGAGGTCGTGATCACGGCCTGGGCGCCCGGCCCCGGCGGTGCGCGCATCGGCCTCGGCGAGGTCACCGGCCGCATCCTCCCGGCGCGCGAGGCCTGACAGTTGACCGCCGCCGTCCCACGTTTCACCTATCCGCACGCCCGTGCGGACGGCAGCGGGGCGGCGGCCCAGTCACCCGGAGAACCGGAGCACGGCTGCTAACTTGTCATGCCCTGAACCAGCTCTAAGGAGAGACGTGCGCAAGGCAGTACAGATCACGGGGGCGGCGCTGTGCGCCGCTGTGCTGATGACCGGTTGCAGCAGCGGCAGCGACGGCGGCAAGAAGGACGACAAGCCGGCCGGGAGCGCCACGCCGCCCTCCCAGGCTCCCGCGGAGCAGCCGTCCTCGCCCGCCGCTGACGCCGGCGGGCAGCGCGCGACGGCGGCCGGGCTCGCGGGCGGCTGGTCGAACAACGGCAAGCTCACCGACAAGAGCCTGGTCATCCTGTCGTTCGCCCAGAACACGGTGATGCTCAGCGGGAAGACGGCCTGCTCGGGCACGCTCGTCGACAACTCCCAGCCGGCGACGATCACCATCAAGCGCTGCCAGGACGGCAGCACGGACTACTCCACGGGCACGATCAAGGACTTCGACGGCAAGTCCTTCACCGTGGTCTGGGCCTCCGGCAAGCAGGACAAGATGACCAAGGCGGTCGGCGGCGACGGCAAGCCGGCGGGCGTCCCCGGCGGCATCGCGGGCGGCCTGCCCACCAAGCCGACGAGCTGAACCCCGTACGCACACCGCTGCCCGGCAACCGGGAAGGGTTGCCGGGCAGTGGCGCGTTGCACGCCGGGCTTCCGCGTGTGCGGCACATCTCCCCCGGCTACCGCGGAGAGGTATCCCGGCCGCCACGTCGTGGCACCTCGCCGTGGCGGCGGAAGAACTGGCCCGCCGCCACGGCGGCAAGCCCCCACGGCGAGGGGCCGGCGGAATGCGCCGGGCGCGGCTCCACCGGCTAACGCACAAAGACCCCGGCCTGGCCGGCCAAATCGAGGAAGTACTGCGGCGCGACGCCGAGTACCAGCGTCACGGCGACGCCGATCGCGATCGCCGAGGACGTCAGCGGGCTCGGGACGGCCACCGTCGGCCCGCCCTCCTTCGGCTCGCTGAAGAACATCAGCACGATCACCCGGATGTAGAAGAACGCGGCGATCGCCGAGGACACCACACCGACGATGACCAGCGGCCCCGCCCCGCCCTGCGCCGCCGCCTTGAACACCGCGAACTTGCCCGCGAAACCGCTCGTCAGCGGGATGCCCGCGAAGGCCAGCAGGAAGACCGCGAACGTCGCCGCCGTCAGCGGCGAACGCCGCCCGAGCCCGGCCCACTGGGACAGGTGCGTGGCCTCCCCGCCCGCGTCGCGCACCAGCGTCACCACCGAGAACGCGCCGAGCGTGACGAAGGAGTACGCGCCCAGGTAGAACAGCACGGACGACACGCCGTCGGGCGACGTCGCGATGACACCGGCGAGGATGAAGCCGGCGTGGGCGATCGAGGAGTAGGCCAGCAGCCGCTTCACGTCGGTCTGGGTGACGGCCACGATCGCGCCCACCAGCATCGTGACGATCGCGACGCCCCACATCACCGGCCGCCAGTCCCAGCGCATGCCCGGCAGGACCACGTACAGCAGCCGCAGCAGCGCGCCGAAGCCCGCCACCTTGGTGGCGGCCGCCATGAAGCCCGTGACGGGCGTGGGGGCGCCCTGGTAGACGTCGGGCGTCCACATGTGGAAGGGCACCGCGCCGACCTTGAAGAGCAGGCCCATCAGGACGAGCGCGCCGCCGATCAGCAGCAGGGCGTCGTTGCCCGTGGTGGCCGCGAGGGCCGGGTCGAGCATCCGGACGCTGCCGCTCACGACGTCGGCGATGCCGGAGTAGGTCACCGTGCCCGCGTAGCCGTAGAGCAGGGCCACGCCGAAGAGCAGGAAGGCCGAGGAGAAGGCGCCGAGCAGGAAGTACTTCACGGCCGACTCCTGCGACAGGAGCCGCTTGCGGCGGGCCAGCGCGCACAGCACGTACAGCGGGAGGGAGAAGACCTCCAGGGCGACGAACAGCGTCAGCAGGTCGTCCGCGGCGGGGAAGACGAGCATGCCGCCCACCGCGAAGAGCAGCAGCGGGAACACCTCGGTGGTGGTGAAGCCCGCCTTGACCGCGTCCTGCTCCGCCCTGCCGCCCGGCACGGCAGCGCCCTGGGCGGCGAAGGAGTCGACGGGGCGGCCGTGCGCCGCCGGGTCCAGGCGCCGCTCGGCGAAGGTGAACACGGCCACGAGGGAGACCAGGAGAATGGTGCCCTGCAGGAACAGCGCCGGGCCGTCCACGGCGACGGCGCCCATCGCGGCGGCGTGCGCCTTGCCCGTGGCGTAGCCGCCGGCCGCGAGGGCGACGACGGCGGCGAAGGCCGCGGCCAGCGCGACGCAGGTCAGCAGCGCCTGGACGGGGTGGCGGGTGCGCCGCGGGAGGAAGGCCTCCACGAGGACGCCGAGCACCGCGGCGCCGAGCACGATCAGCGTCGGGGACAGCTGGGCGTACTCGATGTGCGGTGCCGGGATCTTCTGCGGCGCGTCCGCCGACATCGTCCACAGGCTGTGGACGGATGCTGCGTGGCTCACTTCGCGGCCTCCACATCGTTCACATCGGGCTTGGGGTCGGCCCGGTGCACCTGCGACATCGTGTGCCGGACCGCCGGGTCGAGGATCTCCGTCACCGGCTTGGGGTAGACGCCGAGGACGAGCAGGAGGGCGATCAGCGGGGCGACCACGGCCAGCTCGCGGGCCCTCAGGTCCGGCATGCCCCGCACCTCCTCCTTCACCGGCCCGGTCATGGTGCGCTGGTAGAGCACGAGGACGTACAGCGCGGCGAGCACGATGCCGAGCGTGGCCACGCCGCCGGCGACCGGATAGCGGCTGAACGTGCCGACGAGGACGAGGAATTCGGAGACGAACGGCGCGAGGCCGGGCAGCGACAGCGTCGCGAGGCCGCCGACGAGGAAGGTGCCGGCCAGCACCGGAGCGACCTTCTGCACGCCGCCGTAGTCCGCGATGAGCCGCGAGCCGCGCCGGGAGATCAGGAAGCCCGCGACGAGCATCAGCGCGGCCGTGGAGACGCCGTGGTTGACCATGTAGAGCGTCGCGCCGCTCTGCCCCTGGCCGGTCATCGCGAAGATGCCGAGCACGATGAAGCCGAAGTGCGAGATCGAGGCGTACGCGACCAGCCGCTTGATGTCCCGCTGCCCGACCGCGAGCAGCGCCCCGTACAGGATGCTGACCAGCGACAGCACGATGATCACGGGGGTGGCCCACTTCGAGGCCTCCGGGAAGAGCTGGAGGCAGAAGCGGAGCATGGCGAACGTGCCGACCTTGTCGACCACGGCGGTGATCAGCACGGCGACAGGGGCGGTGGCCTCGCCCATGGCGTTGGGCAGCCAGGTGTGCAGCGGCCACAGCGGCGCCTTCACGGCGAAGGCGAAGAAGAAGCCGAGGAACAGGGCCCGTTCGGTGGTGGTCGCCATGTCGAGCTTGCCCGCGGCGCGCGCCTGCACGATCTCCGGGAGGGAGAAGGTGCCGGAGCCGAGCTGGTCGGCGGTGACCGCGTACAGCCCGATGACGGCGGCCAGCATGATCAGCCCGCCGACGAGGTTGTAGAGGAGGAACTTCACGGCGGCGTACGAGCGCTGGGCCGCCGCCTCGCCCTCGCTGCGCTCCCCCGCGCGGTCCCCGAAGCCGCCGATGAGGAAGTACATCGGGATGAGCATGGCTTCGAAGAAGATGTAGAAGAGGAAGACGTCGGTGGCCTCGAAGGCGATCACCACCATCGCCTCGACCATGAGGATCAGCGCGAAGAAGCCCTGGGTGGGCCGCCAGCGCGAGGAGCTGCTCTCATGAGGGTCGGCGTCGTGCCAGCCGGCCAGCATGATGAAGGGGATCAGCAGGGCGGCCAGGGCGATGAGCACCACCGCGATGCCGTCGACGCCCAGTTCGTAGCGGACCCCGAAGTCCGCGATCCAGGCGTGCGACTCGGTGAGCTGGAACGGCCCCTTGGCACCGGGGTCGAAGCGCACGAGCTGGACGGCCGCCAGGGCGAGCGTCGCGAGGGAGAAGGCGAGCGCGAGCCACTTGGCGGCGGTGCGCCGCCCGGCCGGCACGGCCGCGGTGACGACCGCGCCGGCCGCGGGCACCGCGGCCGTGAGCGTCAGCAGGGGAAAGGACATGATCAGACCGCCCTCATCAGCAGGGTGGCGGCGACGAGCACCGCCGCACCGCCGAACATCGAGACCGCGTACGAACGGGCGTAGCCGTTCTGCAGCTTGCGCATCCGGCCCGACAGCCCGCCCACCGAGGCGGCGGTGCCGTTGACGACGCCGTCGACCAGGGTGTGGTCGACGTAGACCAGGCTGCGGGTGAGGTGCTCGCCACCGCGGACCAGCACGACGTGGTTGAAGTCGTCCTGCAGCAGGTCCCGCCGGGCGGCCCGGGTGAGGAGGCTGCCGCGGGGGGCCGTGACGGGCACGGGCCTGCGGCCGTACTGCGCCCAGGCGAGCGCCACGCCGAGCACGAGCACGACCATGGTCGCGGCGGTGACGGTCAGGGCGCTGAGGGGCGAGTGGCCCTCCTCGTGCCCGGTGACCGGCTCCAGCCACTTCAGGAACGTGTCGTTGATGCTGAACAGGCCGCCGGCGAAGACCGAGCCGAAGGCCAGGAGGACCATCGGGATCGTCATGGTGCGGGGCGACTCGTGGGGGTGGGGCAGCGCGCCCTCGCCCCGGGTCTCCGCGGCGGGCTCGGCGCTGGGCTCGTCCGGCGAGGGCGCCGGCTGCCAGCGCTTCTCGCCGAAGAACGTCATCAGCATCACGCGCGTCATGTAGTACGCGGTGATGGCCGCGCCGAGCAGGGCCGCGCCGCCCAGGATCCAGCCCTCGGCGCCGCCCTTGGCGAAGGCGGCCTCGATGATCCGGTCCTTGGAGAAGAAGCCGGACAGGCCGGGGAAGCCGATGATGGCGAGGTAGCCGAGGCCGAAGGTGACGAAGGTGACCGGCATGTACTTCCGCAGGCCGCCGTAGTGGCGCATGTCGACCTCGTCGTTCATGGCGTGCATGACGGAGCCGGCGCCGAGGAAGAGCCCGGCCTTGAAGAAGCCGTGGGTCACCAGGTGCATGATCGCGAAGACGTAGCCGACCGGGCCCAGGCCGGCGGCCAGGACCATGTACCCGATCTGGGACATGGTGGAGCCGGCCAGGGCCTTCTTGATGTCGTCCTTGGCGCAACCGACGATCGCACCGAAGAGGAGCGTGACCGCGCCGACGGTGACGACCGCCGTCTGTGCGTCCGGCGCCGCGTCGAAGATCGCACCCGAGCGGGTGATCAGGTAGACGCCGGCGGTCACCATCGTCGCGGCGTGGATGAGGGCCGAGACGGGCGTCGGGCCCTCCATCGCGTCCCCGAGCCAGGACTGCAGCGGCACCTGGGCGGACTTGCCGCAGGCGGCGAGCAGCAGCATCAGCGCGACGGCCGTCATCCTGCCCTCCCCGGCGTCGGCCGCCCGCTCCAGGACGGGGTCGAAGGCGAAGGTGCCGAACGTGGCGAACAGCAGCATGATCGCGATCGACAGCCCCATGTCGCCGACGCGGTTGACCAGGAACGCCTTCTTGGCGGCGGTGGCCGCGCTCGGCTTGTGCTGCCAGAAGCCGATCAGCAGGTACGAGGCGAGGCCGACGCCCTCCCAGCCCGCGTACAGCAGCAGGTAGTTGTCGGCGAGGACGAGCAGCAGCATCGCGGCGAGGAAGAGGTTGAGATAGCCGAAGAAACGCCGCTTGCGCTCGTCGTGGGCCATGTAGCCCACGGAGTAGAGGTGGATGAGCGAGCCCACGCCCGTGATCAGCAGGACGAAGGTCATCGACAGCTGGTCGAGGTGGAAGCCGACGTCGGCGCGGAAGCCGCCGACGGGCACCCACTGGAAGACGGTGACGTCCAGGGCGCGCTCCTCGCCGCCCTTGCCGAGCATGTCGGCGAAGAGTACGACGCCGAGCGCGAAGGACACGGCCGCGAGCAGGGTGCCCAGCCAGGGGCCGCTCCGGTCGAGCCTGCGCCCGCCGCACAGCAGCACGCCCGCTCCCAGCAGGGGCGCGAGGACGAGCAATCCGATGAGGTTCTCCACGTCAGCGTCCCCTTACAGCTTCAGCAGGCCGGCGTCGTCCACCGAGGCCGAGTGCCGGGAGCGGAAGATCGTCACGATGATGGCGAGGCCGATCACGACCTCCGCCGCGGCCACGACCATCGTGAAGAAGGCGATGATCTGGCCGTCGAGGTTGCCGTGCAGCCGGGCGAAGGTGACGAACGCCAGGTTGCAGGCGTTCAGCATCAGCTCGACGCACATGAAGATGACGATCGCGTTCCGCCGGATGAGCACGCCGGTCGCCCCGATGGTGAACAACAGGGCCGCCAGGTAGAGGTAGTTGACCGGGTTCACTTGCCCGCCCCCTTCGCGTTCGCGCCGGCATCCTCGCTGCGGCCCCGCTCCTGCCAGGCGCCGGCCCGCTGCTCCAGGGCCTTGAGGTCCTCCAGGGCCTCGCCCGAGACGTCGCGGACCTGGCCGCGGGCGCGCAGGGTGGGGCTGACGGTGAGCTCGGAGGCGGTGCCGTCGGGCAGGAGGCCGGGGATGTCGACGGCGTTGTGCCGGGCGTAGACGCCGGGGGCCGGCAGCGGGGTGACTTGCTTGCCCTCGCGGACGCGCTGTTCGGCGCGCTCGCGCTGGGTGGCGGCCCGCTCCGTGCGCTCGCGGTGGGTGAGCACCATCGCGCCGACGGCCGCCGTGATCAGCAGGGCGCCGGTGATCTCGAACGCGAAGACGTATTTGGTGAAGACGAGGGCGGCGAGGCCTTCGACGTTGCCGCCGGCATTGGCCTGGCCGAGGCCGTTCCACTCCTTCAGGGAGGCGTTGGCGATGCCGGCGACGAGCAGGATGCCGAAGCCGAGCATGCACAGCGCGGCGAGCCACCGCTGGCCCTTGATGGTCTCCTTGAGGGAGTCGGCGGCGGTGACGCCGACGAGCATGACGACGAAGAGGAAGAGCATCATGATCGCGCCGGTGTAGACGACGATCTGGACGACGCCCAGGAAGTAGGCGCCGTTGGCGAGGTAGAACACCGCCAGAACGATCATGGTGCCGGCGAGGGAGAGGGCGCTGTGCACGGCCTTCTTCATCAGGACGGTGCCCAGCGCCCCGAGGAGGGCGACGACCGCCAGGATCCAGAACTGGACCGCCTCGCCGGTCGAGGCGGCCGTAGCGGCGAGGCTCACGCGTCCGCCCCTTCCTCTTGGGGCCGTTCGCCCTTGGAGAGGGCGGTCTGGCGGACGGTGCCGGGCGCGGCCTCGGTCACCAGGCCGCGGTAGTAGTCCTGTTCGGTCATGCCGGTGAAGATCGCGTGCGGGGTGTCGACCATGCCCTCCTCCAGGCCCGCGAGCAGCTCCTCCTTGGTGTAGATGAGCGACTCGCGGCTGTCGTCGGCCAGTTCGTACTGGTTGGTCATGGTGAGGGCGCGGGTGGGGCACGCCTCGACGCACAGGCCGCACAGGATGCAGCGGAGGTAGTTGATCTGGTAGACGCGGCCGTAGCGCTCGCCCGGCGAATAGCGCTCCTCGGGCTTGTTGTCCGCGCCCTCCACGTAGATGGCGTCGGCGGGGCAGGCCCAGGCGCACAGCTCGCAGCCGATGCACTTCTCCAGGCCGTCCGGGTGCCGGTTGAGCTGGTGGCGGCCGTGGAAGCGGGGGGCCGTCGGCTTCTTGTACTCCGGGTACTGCTCGGTCAGCCGCTTCTTGAACATGGCCTTGAAGGTCACGCCGAAGCCGGCCACGGGATTGCGGGGGGTGTCGCGGGAGGCGTCGCCTCCGGGTTCGGTAGCCACTGCCGTCAGCCCTCCTTTCCGTCACGCACAGTATCGGGCCCACCACTGACAATGAGCTCTCCGTCACGGCGCGGCCTGCGGCGCGGCACCGGTGGCAGGGTCTGCCCGGGCAGCGGCGGCACGGGGAACCCGCCGCCCGCCGGGTCGAACTCCCGCTCCGGCGCGGCCTCCCCGTCCCCCTGGCCGCGCTCGCCCTTGCGGAAGACGTCCGCCACGAGGGAGAGCAGCAGGACCGCGACGACGGCACCGCCCACGTACAGCACGATCTGCTGGAAGTCGTAGTTCTCGTTCCGCAGCGCCCGCACCGAGGCGACGAGCATCAGCCACACCATCGAGACCGGGATGAGGACCTTCCAGCCCAGCTTCATGAACTGGTCGTAGCGCAGCCGCGGCAGCGTGCCGCGCAGCCAGATGAAGAAGAACAGCAGCAGCTGCAGCTTGACCACGAACCACAGGAGCGGCCACCAGCCGTGGTTCGCGCCCTCCCAGAACGCGGAGACCGGGTACGGGGCCCGCCAGCCGCCCAGGAACAGCGTCACGGCCACCGCCGAGACGGTGACCATGTTGACGTACTCGGCCAGCATGAACATCGCGAACTTGATGGAGGAGTACTCGGTGTTGAAGCCGCCGACCAGGTCGCCCTCGGACTCCGGCAGGTCGAACGGCGCCCGGTTGGTCTCCCCCACCATCGCCACGATGTAGACGAGGAAGGAGACCGGCAGCAGCAGCACGTACCAGCGGTCGTGCTGAGCCTCCACGATCGCCGAGGTCGACATCGACCCCGAGTAGAGGAAGACCGCGGCGAAGGAGACGCCCATCGCGATCTCGTACGAGATCATCTGCGCGCACGAGCGCAGGCCGCCCAGCAGCGGGTACGTCGAGCCGGACGACCAGCCCGCGAGCACGATGCCGTAGATGCCGACCGAGGCCGTGGCGAGGATGTAGAGCACGCCGATCGGCAGGTCCGTGAGCTGCATCGTCGTGCGGTGCCCGAAGACCGAGATCTCGTTGCCCGCGGGGCCGAAGGGGATCACGGCGATCGCCATGAACGCGGGGACGGCCGCCACGACGGGGGCCAGCAGATAGACCGCCTTGTCCGCCCGCTTGACGATCACGTCCTCTTTCAGCATCAGCTTGATGCCGTCCGCGAGGGACTGCAGCATGCCCCACGGGCCGTGCCGGTTGGGGCCGATCCGCAGCTGCATCCACGCCACGACCTTGCGTTCCCAGACGATCGAGAACAGCACGGTCAGCATGACGAACGCGAAGCAGAAGACCGCCTTGACGACGATCAGCCACCACGGGTCCCGGCCGAACACCGACAGGTCCCCGGCGGCCAGCTCGCTCAGGCGGTAAGCCTCCACAGTCTTCACTACCGCGCCTCCGGTGTCCCGGTCCCGGTGCCGTCACCGGAATCCGCCCCGATCCGTACGAGCTCGCCCGGGCGCGCCCCGGTGTCCGCGGCGACGCCGCCGCCCGCCGAGTTCAGCGGAAGCCACACGACGCGGTCGGGCATGGCCGTCACGCGCAGCGGCAGCCGTACCGTGCCGGCCGGGCCCGTCACCGCCAGCAGCTCGCCGTCGCGCACCCCCGCCTCGGCGGCGGTCGCGGGCGACAGCCGGGCGAGCGCCGCGTGCCGCGTGGCGGCCAGGGCGTCGTCCCCGTCCTGCAGGCGGCCCTGGTCGAGCAGCATGCGGTGGCCCGCGAGGACCGCCTCGCCCGCGCCCGGCTGCGGCACCGGCCGGGCGGCCTCCGCCGGGTCCGCGGCGTGCTCCCCGTCCCAGGTGCCGAGGCGGCGCAGCTCCGCTCGCGCGGCGCCGGCATCCGGCAGCCCCAGGCCGATGCCCATGGCGTCGGCCAGCATGTGCAGCACGCGAGCGTCCGCGGGCACGTGGCGGCGCGGCAGCTGGTCCGGCTTGATGGCGACCTCGAACGGCCGTGCGCGGCCCTCCCAGTTGAGGAACGTGCCCGCCTTCTCCGCGACCGCGGCCACCGGCAGGACGACGTCCGCCCGGTCCGACACCTCGCTCGGCCGCTGCTCCAGGCTGACCAGGAAGCCGACGGCGTCCAGTGCCTCCCGCGCGCGGGCCGGGTCGGGCAGGTCCGCGACCTCGACGCCGCCCACCAGCAGGGCGCCCAGCTCGCCGCGCGCGGCCGCCTCCACGATCTGGCCGGTGTCCCGGCCCGGGCTGCGCGGCAGGCCGGACACGCCCCAGGCGGCCGCGGTCTCCTCGCGCGCCCGCGGGTCGGTGGCCGGGCGCCCGCCGGGCAGCAGCCCCGGCAGGGCCCCCGCCTCGACCGCGCCGCGCTCGCCGGCCCGGCGCGGGATCCACACCAGCTGCGCGCCGGTCGCCGTCGCCGCGGCGACGGCGGCGGTCAGCGCGCCGGGCACGCCCGCGAGCCGCTCGCCGACGACGATCACGGCGCCGCCGGCCCGCAGGGCGCCGGCCGCCTCCTGCCCGCCGGCGTCCAGGTCCGTACCGCCGGCCAGCGCCTTCAGCCACGCGGCCTCGGTGCCGGGCGCGGCCGGCAGCAGCGTGCCGCCCGCCTTCTCCAGACCGCGGGTGGCGAACGGGGCGAGCGCGAAGACGCGCTGCCCGTGCTTGCGCCAGGCCTTGCGCAGCCGCAGGAAGACGCCGGGCGCCTCCTCCTCGGCCTCCAAGCCCGCCAGCAGCACCGCGGGGGCCTTCTCCAGCGCGGCGTACGTGACGCCGCTGCCGTCGAGGTCCCGGCCCCGCCCGGCGACGCGGGCGGCCAGGAAGTCGGCCTCCTCGGCGCTGTGCACCCGGGCCCGGAAGTCGACGTCGTGCGTGTCGAGCGCAACGCGCGCGAACTTGGCGTACGCGTACGCGTCTTCGACCGTCAGCCTGCCGCCCGTCAGGACGCCCGTCCTGCCGCGCGCCGCCGCAAGCCCCCGGGCCGCCGCCTCCAGCGCCTCCGGCCAGCTCGCGGGCGCCAGCACGCCCTCGGCGCCGCGCACCAGCGGGTGCGTGAAGCGCTCCGGCCGCTGCGCGTAGCGGAACGCGAAACGGCCCTTGTCGCACACCCACTCCTCGTTGACCTCCGGGTCGTCGGAGGCCAGGCGGCGCATCACCTTGCCGCGCCGGTGGTCCGTGCGCAGCGCGCAGCCGCCCGCGCAGTGCTCGCACACCGACGGCGACGACACCAGGTCGAAGGGGCGCGAGCGGAAGCGGTACGCCGCCGACGTCAGCGCCCCCACCGGGCAGATCTGGATGGTGTTGCCCGAGAAGTACGACTCGAAGGGCACGCCCTCGCCCGTGCCGACCTGCTGCAGCGCCCCGCGCTCCAGCAGCTCGATCATCGGGTCGCCCGCGATCTGCTGCGAGAAGCGGGTGCAGCGCGCGCACAGCACGCACCGCTCGCGGTCCAGCAGCACCTGCGGGGAGATGGGCACCGGCTTCTCGAAGGTGCGCTTGCGGCCCTCGAAGCGGCTGTCCGCCTGCCCCGCCGTCATCGCCTGGTTCTGCAGGGGGCACTCGCCGCCCTTGTCGCAGACCGGGCAGTCCAGCGGGTGGTTGATCAGCAGCAGCTCCATCACGCCGCGCTGCGCCTTCTCCGCGACGGGCGAGGTCAGCTGCGTGCGGACGACCATGCCGTCGGTGCAGGTGATGGTGCAGGACGCCATCGGCTTGCGCTGGCCCTCCACCTCCACGATGCATTGCCGGCAGGCGCCGGCCGGATCGAGCAGCGGGTGGTCGCAGAAGCGGGGGATCTCGATGCCCAGCAGCTCCGCGGCGCGGATGACCAGCGTCCCCTTGGGGACGGTGATCGCGGCGCCGTCGATGGTGAGCGAGACGAGGTCCTCCGGCGGCGGCTTCGCGCCCCCTCCTCCGGAGGGGGCAGACGTCGTGACCGTCACGCGTTCACCTCCAGGGGGAAGTTCTGCGGGCCGTCGGCCCACAGGGTCGACTTCGACGGGTCGAAGGGGCAGCCCTTGCCCGTGATGTGCTGTTCGTACTCCGCGCGGAAGTGCTGCAGCGAGGAGAGGATGGGCGCCGCGGCGCCGTCGCCCAGGGCGCAGAAGGACTTGCCGTTGATGTTGTCGGAGATGTCGGCGAGCTTGTCGAGGTCGGCCTTGCGGCCCTTGCCGGCCTCGATGTCGCGCAGGAGCTGGACGAGCCAGTACGTGCCCTCGCGGCAGGGCGTGCACTTGCCGCACGACTCGTGCGCGTAGAACTCCGTCCAGCGGGTGACCGCGCGCACCACGCACGTCGTCTCGTCGAAGCACTGCAGCGACTTGGTGCCCAGCAGCGAGCCGGCCGCGCCCACGCTGTCGAAGTCCAGCGGCACGTCGAGCTGTTCGGCGGTGAACATGGGGCTGGAGGAGCCGCCCGGCGTCCAGAACTTCAGCCGGTGGCCGGGGCGCATGCCGCCGCTCATGTCGAGCAGCTGGCGCAGGGTGATGCCCATGGGCGCCTCGTACTGGCCGGGGTTCGCGACGTGCCCGGAGAGCGAATACAGCGTGAAGCCGGGGCACTTGTCGGTGCCCATCGAGCGGAACCACTCCTTGCCCCGGTGGAGGATCGCGGGAACCGACGCGATGGACTCGACGTTGTTCACCACAGTGGGGCAGGCGTAGAGGCCGGCGACCGCGGGGAAGGGGGGCCGGAGCCGGGGCTGGCCGCGGCGGCCTTCGAGCGAGTCGAGGAGGGCGGTCTCCTCGCCGCAGATGTACGCGCCCGCGCCCGCGTGCACGGTCAGCTCCAGGTCCAGCCCGGAGCCGAGGACGTTCGTGCCGAGGTAGCCCGCGGCGTACGCCTCGCGCACGGCCTCGTGCAGCCGGCGCAGCACGGGGACGACCTCGCCGCGCAGATAGATGAAGGCCCGGTTGGAGCGGATCGCGTGGCAGGCGATCAGGATGCCCTCGATGAGGGTGTGCGGCGCGGCGAAGAGCAGCGGGATGTCCTTGCAGGCGCCCGGCTCGGACTCGTCCGCGTTGACCACGAGGTAGTGCGGCTTGCCGTCGCCCTGCGGGATGAACTGCCACTTCATCCCGGTCGGGAAGCCCGCGCCGCCGCGGCCGCGCAGGCCCGAGTCCTTCACGTAGGCGATCACGTCGTCGGGGGCCATCGCGAGCGCCTTGCGCGCGCCCTGGTAGCCGTCGTGGCGCAGGTAGGTCTCCAGCGTCCAGGAGCGCGGCTCGTCCCAGAACGCGGAGAGCACGGGGGCGAGCAGCTTCTCCGGGCTCGTCTCCCCCATCGCTGGTGCCATGGTCATCCCTCCCCCTCCTCGGTGACGGGCCCTGCGGGGTGCTCGGGGTCCGAGGCGGACGTCTTCTGCGGCGCGTCGTGGGAGCTGAGGTGTTCTTCCGGCCGGCCGGGAGCGGCGGCCGGCGGGGCGCCGCGCGGCGGTCCGACCCGGGCCGCCGCCCCGGGCCGCTCGCCCTTGGCCAGCTGCAGGCCCGCCAGGGAGGCCGGGCCCGCTCCGCCGCTCGCCTCGACCGCGCCCGGGCGGGGGTCGGGGAAGCCGGCGAGGATCCGGGAGGTCTCCCGGAAGGTGCACAGCGGGGCGCCGCGGGTCGGCTCGGCGGGGCGGCCCGCGCGCAGGTCGTCGACGAGGGCCTTGGCGCTCTCGACGGTCTGGTTGTCGAAGAACTCCCAGTTGACCATCACGACGGGCGCGAAGTCGCACGCGGCGTTGCACTCCACGTGCTCAAGGGTGATCTTGCCGTCGGGGGTGGTGCCGCCGTTGTCCACCCCGAGGTGCCGGCGCAGCCCCTCGAAGATCGCGTCGCCGCCCATGACCGCGCACAGGGTGTTGGTGCACACCCCCACCTGGTACTCACCGCCCGGCTCGCGCCGGTACATGGTGTAGAAGGTGGCGACCGCCGTGACCTCGGCGAGTGTCAGGCCGAGCGTCTCGGCGCAGAAGCGCAGGCCGGTCCGGGTGACGTGCCCCTCCTCGGCCTGGACGAGGTGGAGCAGCGGCAGCAGGGCGCTGCGGCTGTCGGGATAGCGGCCGATCACCTCCTGGGCATCGGCCGCCAGCCGCTCCCGCACCTCGGCGGGATAGTCCGGCGGGGGAAGCTGAGGCATCCCCAGCTGTACGTCATGTGTCACCGGTCGACGCCTCCCATCACGGGGTCGATGGACGCCACCGCGACGATCACGTCGGCCACCTGGCCGCCCTCGCACATCGCCGCCATGGACTGCAGGTTGGTGAAGGACGGGTCGCGGAAGTGGACGCGGTACGGGCGGGTGCCGCCGTCGCTGACGACGTGCACGCCCAGCTCGCCCTTGGGTGACTCGACCGCGGTGTACACCTGGCCGGGCGGCACCCGGAAGCCCTCCGTGACCAGCTTGAAGTGGTGGATCAGGGCCTCCATGGAGGTGCCCATGATCTTCTTGATGTGGTCGAGGGAGTTGCCGAGGCCGTCGGGGCCGAGGGCCAGCTGCGCGGGCCAGGCGATCTTCTTGTCCGCGACCATGACCGGGCCGGGCGCCAGCCGGTCCAGGCACTGCTCGATGATCCGCAGCGACTGGTGCATCTCCTCGATGCGGATGAGGAAGCGCCCGTACGCGTCGCAGGTGTCGGCGGTCGGCACCTCGAAGTCGTAGGTGTCGTAGCCGCAGTACGGCTGGGACTTGCGCAGGTCGTGCGGGAGGCCGGTGGCGCGCAGGATCGGCCCGGTCGCGCCGAGGGCCATGCAGCCGGCCAGGTCGAGGTAGCCGATGTCCTGCAGGCGGCCCTTGAAGATGGGGTTGCCGGTGGCGAGCTTGTCGTACTCCGGGAGGTTCTTCCGCATCTTCTTCACGAAGGCGCGCACCTGGTCCACGGCGCCGGGCGGCAGGTCCTGCGCGAGGCCGCCGGGGCGGACGTAGGCGTGGTTCATGCGCAGGCCGGTGATCAGCTCGTAGATGTCGAGGACGAGCTCGCGGTCCCGGAAGCCGTAGATCATGATCGTGGTGGCGCCGAGCTCCATGCCGCCGGTGGCGATGCACACCAGGTGGGAGGAGATTCGGTTCAGCTCCATCAGCAGGACGCGGATGACCGAGGCGCGGTCGGGGACCTGCTCCTCGATGCCCAGGAGCTTCTCGACGCCCAGGCAGTACGCCGTCTCGTTGAAGAACGGCGTGAGGTAGTCCATGCGCGTGACGAAGGTGGTGCCCTGCGTCCACGTCCGGTACTCGAGGTTCTTCTCGATGCCGGTGTGGAGGTAGCCGATGCCGCAGCGGGCCTCGGTGACGGTCTCGCCGTCGATCTCCAGGATCAGGCGGAGCACTCCGTGGGTGGACGGGTGCTGCGGCCCCATGTTGACGATGATGCGTTCGTCGTCGGCCGCCTTCGCCTCGGCCGCCAGCTCGTCCCAGTCGCCGCCGGTGACGGTGTAGACGGTGCCTTCCGTGGTCTCGCGCGGGCTTGCCTGTGATGCGCTCATCAGCTGTACGACCTCCGCTCGTCCGGAGCCGGGATGCGGGCGCCCTTGTACTCGACGGGGACGCCGCCGAGGGGGTAGTCCTTGCGCTGCGGGAAGCCCTGCCAGTCGTCCGGCATCATGATCCGCGTGAGCGCGGGGTGACCGTCGAAGACGAGGCCGAAGAAGTCGTAGGCCTCGCGCTCGTGCCAGTCGTTGGTGGGGTAGACGTCCACGATCGACGGCAGGTGCGGGTCGGCGTCGGGGACGCTCACCTCCAGCCGGATCACCCGGTTGTGGGTGATCGAGCGCAGGTGGTAGACGGCGTGCAGCTCGCGGCCGGCGTCTTCGGGGAAGTGCACTCCGCTCACGCCCGTGCACAGCTCGAAGCGGAGCGCCGGGTCGTCGCGCAGGGTGCGGGCGACGCGCGGGAGGTGCTCGCGGGCGATGTGGAAGGTGAGCTCGCCGCGGTCGACGACGGTCTTCTCGATCGCGTTCGCCGGGAGGAGGCCCTGTTCTTCGAGGGCTCCTTCGAGCTCGTCCGCCACCTCGTCGAAGTATCCGCCGTAGGGGCGGGTGGCCTCGCCCGGCAGCCGGACGGTGCGCACCAGCCCGCCGTAGCCGGTGGTGTCGCCGCCGTTGCGGGCGCCGAACATGCCGCGCTGGACGCGGATGGCCTCGCCGTGCTCGCCGCGCTGGCCGGGGAGGTTCTGGGCGTTCATGTCCTTGTCGGGGTTCACGCCGTTGGCGGTGGGGTTCACGCCGTTGGCGGCGGGCTTCTCGCCGCCCGCGCCCGGCTTCTCGCCGCCGGCGGCCGTGGGTCCGCTCATCGCAGCAGCCCCTTCATCTCGATCAGGGGCAGGGCCTTCAGGGCGGCTTCCTCCGCCTCGCGCTCGGCCTGCTCGCGGTGCGGCCCGAGCTTCTCGCCCTGGATCTTCTTGTGCAGCTTCAAGATCGCGTCCATCAGCATCTCGGGGCGCGGCGGGCAGCCGGGCAGGTAGATGTCGACCGGCACGATGTGGTCGACGCCCTGGACGATCGCGTAGTTGTTGAACATGCCTCCGCTGGAGGCGCAGACGCCCATGGAGATCACCCACTTGGGATTGGGCATCTGGTCGTAGACCTGCCGCAGGACGGGGGCCATCTTCTGGCTGACCCGGCCGGCCACGATCATCAGATCGGCCTGTCGGGGCGAGCCGCGGAAGACCTCCATGCCGAAGCGGGCCAGGTCGTAGCGGCCGGCGCCGGTGGTCATCATCTCGATGGCGCAGCAGGCCAGGCCGAAGGTCGCCGGGAAGACGGACGACTTGCGGACCCAGCCGGCGGCCTGTTCGACGGTGGTCAGCGCGAAGCCGCTGGGCAGCTTCTCCTCGAGTCCCATGTGGTGCCCCCTAGTCCCATTCCAGGCCGCCGCGGCGCCAGACGTAGGCGTAGGCGACGAAGACGGTGAGCACGAAGAGCAGCATCTCCACGAGCCCGAACAGACCCAGGGCGTCGAAGGTGACGGCCCAGGGGTAGAGGAAGACGATCTCGATGTCGAAGACGATGAAGAGCATCGCCGTCAGGTAGTACTTGATCGGGAAGCGCCCGCCGCCCGCGGGCTGCGGGGTGGGCTCGATACCGCACTCGTAGGCCTCGAGCTTGGCGCGGTTGTACCTCTTGGGCCCGACGATCGAGGCCATGACCACGGAGAAGATCGCGAAGCCTGCCCCGAGGGCTCCCAGTACGAGGATGGGCGCGTAGGCGTTCACCGCTCCTCGCTCCTTCCAGTCGACGCTGACTGCCGGATGGACCGGACCCGGCCGGGCGGACCGCCCCCGCGGGCCACCGGAGATCACCGCGAAGATCGCCGATATGTGAGGCAGTTCACAAGCCCGGGTCGATTGCATCCTATGCCCGCCGGTCTGTGATCTGCGACACGGGGTACACACCCGCGTTTGTGATCTCCACCACCTGACGAACGATCATCAAGTCGGATGAGCGGCGATCTTCGTACACGAAGCGCACAAGTGATCACCAGGGGTGACATTAGGACGCTCGGCGCCTGGTCGGAAGGGTGGCGCACTATCAAGAGGTGCACCATGCATGCAAATTGGCATGTGCTGCGGTCAACTGATATGAGCGCGGGGCCGGCTGACCCGGTGTCGCCCGCGGGGCGCCGCGCGGGGCCGGTCGGTGCCTTCGTTCACGAGGGCGCGTGCGGGGCGGCCGGGACGTGAGCTGTGCCACGCGCCGGAAGGTTCGGGGGCCGGATTTCGTGGGTAGCCTCGACATGCGAGCCGTGATGGTGATATGACCATCGCCGATCATGACCGGTGGCTAAAACCCCATGCTGAAGCGGCCGATAGGGGTTCACGGACGATCGGCCGCCGTGATGTTCCCGTGATCAAATGCCCGAATTCTGGGCGCGTGCACGTCAATTGTGACGCACGTCACCTTTATTGAACTCAACCTGCGCGGACTGATAGTCCGTTGTCCCATGTCCCCCAACGCGCACATAACCAGCCACCGGAAGCCCCGTCGTACGGCCACCCAGTCGTGGGTCGTCCGCACTGGTGTTGCCGGTGGCGTCCTCAGCACCCTGGCCGTGGCCGGCGCCGGTTCCGCCACCGCCGCCGAGAAGCCCGTCGAGTCGACCGTCGAGATGCCCGCGGTCAACGCGGCCCTGGCCACGTCCATCGCGCAGAGCGCGGCGGCCACCCAGCAGACGTCGTTCGACTTCCAGGACCGCGCGCAGCAGGACGAGGCGACCAGCAAGGTCGAGGCCGCCGCCAAGAAGGCCGCGGACGAGGCCTCGCGGAAGGCCGAGGCGGAGCGCAAGGCCGCCGCCGCCAAGGAGAAGCGCGAGCAGCAGGAGGCCGAGCGCGCCTCCCGCGCCACCGAGCGCAAGAGCCTCAGCGGCAAGTCGGCCGCCCAGACCTCCGAGGACGCGGCCACGGCCGCCTCGTCCTCCGCCAAGGGCGCCGCCACCGGCTCCACCGCCACCCTGGTCTCCTTCCTGGAGGCCCAGCTCGGCAAGGCGTACGTGATGGGCTCCACCGGCCCGTCCTCCTACGACTGCTCCGGCCTGGTCATGGCGGCCTACAACCAGATCGGCATCAGCCTGCCGCGCGTCTCGCAGGACCAGTCGACGGCCGGCACCCAGGTCTCGCTGAGCAACCTGCAGGTCGGCGACATCCTGTACTGGGGCTCCGCGGGCAGCGCGTACCACGTGGCCGTGTACGTCGGCGGCGGCAAGTTCATCGGCGCGCAGAACCCGAGCACGGGCATCGTCGAGCGCGACATGAGCTACTCGCCGCCCACCGGCGCCGTCCGCGTCCTCTAAAGGGACTGACGGCCCGTCAAGGGCCGAGGATTCCGCAGACGTACGAAGGGCCGCCGTCCCACCGCTCGGGACGGCGGCCCTTCGGCATGCCCGCCGGCGGCCGTGTCCCCCGCACGGCCCGCGGCGCGGCCGCCGGCCGGACGCCCTGCGGCCCCCGTCTTCCCCAGGACCCGTCCGGCCTCCCCCGTACCGGGACGGGCCCTCCGAGCCGCTGGAGAAGCGCCCGTCCCGGTATGTGAAGTCTGCAAGCACCGTCACCGGCGGGACAAAGCCCTTCGGCGGGGGCCGAATCCGGGCGCGGCGCGCGCCGTCTCCACGCGAAGCTCTCTGCGCGAGGCTCTCCGCGCGAAGCTCTCCGCGGAGGTTCCCCCGCGCGGGGGCCCCGCGCTACCGTCGGTCGACGTGCTCCGCATCCACTTCGGCCCGGACGACCTCGGCAGGGTGCGCCTCACGCCCGGCCCGGATCCCCTGGCGGAGGCGGCACTGAGCCTGCCGGTGCTGCAGAACCGCTGGATGGGCGGGATCGCCCTCGACGGCTGGCGGCAGCGCACCCAGCGCGGCCTGAGCCCCCTCATGCGCCCCCTCCTGGAGCTCGCCCCGGCGGACATGGGCGAGTACCTCCCGGAGGCGTTCCTGCACGCCGAGGACGGGGCCACCACGCTCACCGAGAGCCTGGAGTCCGTGTGGGCGCTGCCGCAGAAGGTCTGGACGGCCGAGCTGGAGTGCGCGCTGGACCACCGCCCCGTGCCGCAGTGGTTCGGCGACCTGCACACCGCCGACCGCCCGGCCGCCCGCACCGTCGACCAGGCCTTCCGCTCGTACTACGACACGGCCCTCGCCCCCTACTGGTCGCAGGTGACCGCCTGCGTGCAGGCCGACCGCACGCGCCGCATGCGCATCGCCGCCGAGCAGGGCGTGGAACACCTCCTGGCCACCCTGCACCCCACGGTGCGCTGGGAGTCGCCCGTGCTGCACGTACCCTGCCGGCACAACGAGGGCTTCCACCGGGACTTCCACGACGTGCACCTGGCGGGACGGGGCCTGACCCTCACGCCCTCGTTCTTCTGGCCGCACCCCACGGCGCGGGCCCACAGCGCGGACGACGAGGCGCCCATCGACCTCTGCTACCCGGTCGCCCTCGACCTCTCCGCCTACCAGGCGGTGCTCGCCGCCCCTGCCGGCCCCGCGGGCCGCGGCGCCGGCGACCTCGCGCGGCTGACCGCGCTGCTCGGGCGCACCCGCGCCCGCGTGCTGGACGCGGCCGCGGACGGCGGCAGCACCGCGCAGCTCGCCCGCCGCGCCGGGATCTCCCCGGCCTCGGCGAGCGAGCACGCGACCGTCCTGCGGGAAGCGGGCCTGCTCACCACGCGCCGCACGGGGCCGTCCGTGCTGCACACGCTGACGCCCCTGGGGCAGGCGCTGCTCGACGGGGTGGTCTGAGCATCAGTCCACGCAGGGCAGGCCCATGTCGACCGTGCACTGGTCGCCGGGGTCGCCGCCCGCGCTCACGGTGCCCTCGTTGCTGTTGACGTGGAGGGTGTCGGCGTCCTCGTTGCCGTGAACGAAGCCGCCGGAAGCGACCGCGCCGGACACGGTGATGGTGTCCTTGCCCTTGGCGCCCCGGATCTCCCCGCCGCTGCCGACGTCGGTCGCCGTGATCCCGTCATCACCTTGACCGGCCCGGACGTGGCCGGTGATCACCCCGTTGATCTCAAGGGTGTCGGCGCCCTCCTGGCTTTCGACGCCTCCGGTGAGCGTGCCGCTGGTGAGGGTGACGTGGTCGTCGCCGGCACCGCCACGGACCACCCCGCTGACGGCACCGGTGAGGGTGATGACGTCGTCACCGCCCAGGGCGTCAACGGTGGTCGCGGCGTCCACACCATCGGCGCAGACGATGGTGTCGGCGCTCTCGGTCCCGCGAATGAGCGGCCCCGGCACCGGGACGCCGTTGACGGTGCACGTCGAATCGGCGTGGGCGGGGGACGCGAGGACGGTCCCCGCGAGCACGAGGGCCGCGGTGACGGCGAGGGCTCCGCCCGGGCGGAGGGAGCGGCCGGTCACGGGAACTCGCAGTTGAGCGGTGGGGTGCCGCCGACGAAGCAGATGTCGTCGCCGGGGCCGCCGTCGACCGTCCCCTGGTTGTCGGGAACGGTGATGACGTCGTTGTCGTCGCCCCCCTCGACCAGCCCCCTGTTCACGACCCCGGGGAAGAAGGTGACGAAGTCAGCTCCCTTGGCGGCGCGGATACGGGTGGTCGACGCGGTGGTGGCCCCCTCGAGGAGGCTGATCGCGTCGCCGTCCTGGCCGCCGCGGACCGTCCCCAGGACGTCGCCGGAGAGATTGATCAGGTCGCCGCCGGCCTGACCGTCGAGATCGCCGCCGGGGGCCAGCTCGGCGTCGCTCGTCAGCGTGACGAGGTCCCTTCCGTCACCCGCGTTGAGCCGCCCCTGCGTGGAGCCGGTGAAGGTGATGACGTCGTCCCCGCCCAGCGCGTTGATGACGTGCCCCTGCTCGAAGAACGAGCAGGTGATGACGTCCCGGCCGGAGGTCCCGTTGATGACGGGCCCCGGCTGCGGGACGCCGTTGACCGTGCAGGAGGAGGCCGCGTGGGCCGGCGCCGCGAGCGCGGTCGCGGGAAGAAAGACTGCGGCCGCCACGGCGGCGAGCCGGGCGGTGCGGCGGGCCGGAGCTCTCTGCGCTGCGTTCATGAGCGCGTTCCCTTCGGGAGAAGGCGGACCGGCCCCGTAGCGGAACCGGACTATCCCATTTCTCCCGAAAAGGCGACACGCCGAAACAGCGTCAGAACTACACGAAAGGGCTAGCCCTTCCGGCACCGGTCACGCCTTCGGCGCCACCTTGCTCAGCCCGTTGATGATGCGGTCCATCGCGTCCCCGCCCGTCGGGTCCGTGAGGTTCGCCAGCATCTTCAGCGTGAACTTCATCAGCAGCGGGTGCGTGAGCCCGTGCTGGGCGCCGATCTTCATGACCTTCGGGTTGCCGATGAGCTTCACGAAGGCCCGGCCGAGCGTGTAGTAGCCGCCGTACGTGTCCTTGAGGATCTTCGGGTAGCGCTGCAGGGCCAGCTCGCGCTGCGCGTACGAGGCGCGCGCGTGCGCCTGCACGATGACGTCCGCGGCGATCTGCCCGGACTCCATGGCGTACGCGATGCCCTCGCCGTTGAACGGGTTCACCAGCCCGCCCGCGTCACCGACGAGCAGCAGGCCGCGCGTGTAGTGCGGCTGGCGGTTGAAGGCCATGGGGAGGGCGGCGCCGCGGATCGGGCCGGTCATGTTCTCCGGGGTGTAGCCCCAGTCCTCGGGCATCGAGGCGCACCACGCCTTGAGGACCTCGCGCCAGTCCAGCTCCTTGAAGGACTCCGAGGTGTTGAGGACGCCCAGGCCGACGTTGCTCGTGCCGTCGCCCATGCCGAAGATCCAGCCGTAGCCGGGCAGCAGCCGGTCCTTCGGGCCGCGCCGGTCCCACAGCTCCAGCCAGGACTCCAGGTAGTCGTCGTCGTGGCGCGGGGAGGTGAAGTACGTCCGCACGGCGACGCCCATCGGGCGGTCCTCGCGGCGGTGCAGGCCCATGCCCAGCGACAGCCGGGAGGAGTTGCCGTCCGCGGCGACGACGAGCGGGGCGCGGAAGGTGACCGGCGTCTTCTCCTCGCCGAGCTTCGCCTCGACGCCCACGATCCGGCCCGTGCGGTCGTCGATGACCGGCGCGCCCACGTTGCAGCGCTCGTACATCCGGGCGCCGGCCTTCACCGCGTTGCGGGCCAGCTGCTCGTCGAAGTCGTCGCGCTTGCGGACCAGTCCGTAGTCCGGGAAGGAGGCGAGGTCCGGCCAGTCGAGCTGCAGCCGGACGCCGCCGCCGATGATGCGCAGGCCCTTGTTGCGCAGCCAGCCCGCTTCCTCGGAGATGTCGATGCCCATCGCCACGAGCTGCTTGGTGGCACGCGGGGTCAGGCCGTCGCCGCACACCTTCTCGCGCGGGAACGCCGTCTTCTCCAGCAGGAGGACGTCGAGTCCGGCCTTGGCGAGGTAGTAGGCGGTGGTCGAGCCGGCCGGGCCGGCCCCGACGACGATCACATCCGCGGAGTGTTCGGTATCGGTCACGGTCGGCTCTCCCGGTTCGGCTGAGGACTGGTCACCCGAGTCTATGAGCCGCCCGCCCGGCCCCGGGCGGGGGCACCCGCGCCCCGGAGGAGTGTCAGCCGGAGGAGCGCGGGCCGGCCTGCCAGGAGCCGAGCGCGGCGTCGAAGGGCTTGCGGGTGGCGTCCCCCTCGTCCCGGCCGGCGAACATGATGGCGTACTCGGTGCCCGAAGCGTCCACGTACGCCTGGTTGTAGGCGCGCATGGTGCGGCCGGTGGACTTCTCGGTCCAGGTCCACTCCCACAGGGCGCCCGGACGGCCCTGGAAGGTGTTCCGCGTCAGCGAGACCCGCCGGTAGCCGTTCTGCCCCGCCCCGCCCTTCTCCAGCTCCTGGAAGTGCTCGTACGGCGCCTGCTTGGTGTCGTGCACGATGCCGATCCGCAGGTGCTCGGGGCCCGCGCTGCCCGTGTAGTCGATCTGGCCGCTGCCCTTGTCCTCGCGGTGCCAGCCCTTGGGCACCGCGAGCGCGAACCCCTCCGGGGCGGTCACCTTCTCGTAGCCGCCGGGCACCGGCTCCGCGGACCCGGAGCCGGACGCCGACGGGGAGGCGGATACGGATTCCGACGGCGAGGGGGACGCCGACGCGGAGGCGGAAGGCGACGCGGATGCCGACGCGGACGGCGACGGGCTCGCGGTGGCGCTCGGCTTCGCCGGGGGCGGGGCCGGTGCGGCGGGCGTCTCGTCGTCTATGCCGAGCGTGTGCTGCTTGCCGTCGTCCTTCTTGTGCTGCGTCAGCAGCACGCCGCCCACCACGGCCCCGCCGAGCACGCACGCCGCCACGCCGACGCCCACCCACTTGAGCAGGGCGGGACGACGGCGGGCGGTGGGGAACGTGTAGAAGTCGGGCGTCGGGGTGATGGCGGCGAGCGGCTCGGGGGCGGCCCCCGCGTACGTCCGCGGCCGCCCGCACTTCATGCAGAAGTGCGCCTCCTCCCGGACGAACGGGGTACCGCAGTGAGGGCAGACGGTCATGGGGCGCTCCGGGTCTCGGGACGGTCGGTACGGAGGGCGGGGGGTCTTGATCGTATCGACCGTTGACGCCCTGCCCATGACAAACCGTGGGAGCCGGGGAAGGCCCGTACCGCCCCCGCGGGACGGCTCAGCCGGCCGGCTTGGTCCCCCGGTGCAGGGCCACGACGCCGCCCGTCAGGTTGCGCCACGCGACCTTCGACCAGCCCGCCTGCTGCAGCAGCCCCGCGAGCGCCGGCTGGTCCGGCCACTCCCGGATCGACTCGGCCAGGTAGACGTACGCGTCCGGGCTGCTGCTGACCGCGCGCGCGACCGGCGGCAGGGCGCGCATCAGGTACTCGGTGTAGACCGTGCGGAACGGCGCCCAGGTGGGCGTGGAGAACTCGCAGATCACCACGCGGCCGCCGGGCCGGGTGACCCGCAGCATCTCGCGCAGCGCGGCGCCGGTGTCCTGCACGTTGCGCAGCCCGAAGGAGATCGTGACGGCGTCGAACACGCCGTCCGCGAAGGGCAGGCGCGTCGCGTCGCCGGCGGTCAGCGGCATCCACGGGTTGCGCTTCTTGCCCTCGCGCAGCATGCCGACGGAGAAGTCGCAGGGGACGACGTACGCCCCGTCGGCGACGAACGGCAGCGAGGAGGTGCCCGTGCCGGCCGCGAGGTCCAGCACCTTCTCCCCCGGGCGGGCGGCGACGGCCCGGGCGACGGCCTTGCGCCACAGACGGGCCTGGCCGAGCGACAGCACGTCGTTGGTGAGGTCGTATTTGGCCGCCACGTCGTCGAACATCGCGGCGACTTCGTGCGGCTGCTTGTCCAGGGATGCTCGGGTCACGCCCCCATTGTTCACCCCCGGGGCGGGAGGGGACGCGGAGGGTCGTTGCGGGGGCGGGGCTGGACGGGGACGGCGCGCGCCCGGGAAGGACCGGCCGTCCCGCGGTGCCTGCCGCGCCCGTCCCGGGAGCCCCCGCTCCCCGGGACCGCCGGACCCCCCGTCCGGCGTGGCGCGCTCTTCCGGCCCGGCGTACGGAATCGTTGCCAGGGCCCTCCACAGTGACACCGCGGGACGCCCGTGGCGGCCGTCCCCGCGATGCCCATCCTGCCGGGCGAACCGGACCGGAACCCTCCGCGTTGACGGGCTCCTGACGTGCGGGAACGCGCTCCATACGGCTCGTTGACGCGCCGGCTCGGCGGCGCACACGGCTCGTTGACGCGCCCGGCTCGGCGGCCCGTCCGGCGTCGTTGACGCGCCGGCTCAGCAGCCCGTACGGCGTCATCGACGCGCCGGCTCGGCGGCCCGTACGGCTCATCGACGCCCCGGCTCAGCGGCGCCGGTACACCAGCCGTCCCGCGAGCACCGTCGCCACGCACGTCCCCGCGCCCGCCTCCAGCAGGGCGGCCTCGCCGGGCACGTCGAAGGCGGCGAGGTCGGCGCGTCCGCCGGCGGCGAGAGGCTCCGCGACCGAGCCGGGCAGATCCCGCCCCTCCCGCAGCGGATCGAGGTCCGGCCGGTCGAGCAGGATCCCCGGTGCGAGCAGAGCCGGTACGACCCGCAGCCCCGACCGGGCGACCGCCGCCGACACCACCGGGTCCTTGGCGGTCCCCGTCATGGCCACGGCCGTCGTGCCGTGCCTGAGCATCTGCTGCAGCCCGCGCCGGACACTGCCCGCCCGGCGGGTCTCGCTCATGTCCAGCGCCGCCAGCCGCTCGCCCGTCAGCGGACGGTCGCCCAGCTCGTCGTACTCGCGCGGGTCCGGGTGGTAGGCGCGCAGCAGCGCCACCGTGTGCCACTGGCGCAGACCGGGCGTCAGCAGGCCCGGCCACCGCCGCACCCGCGCTCCCGGGAAGGCCGCCGCCAGCTCCTCGTACGGGCCGGTCGCCGCGATCGTGCCGCCGTCCACGGCGACGGCGCCGCCGGGCACGGGAGCCGCGCCCGGGGCGCCGGTCAGCAGCAGACCGGCTGTGTGCAGCGTCAGCAACGCGCCGTCAGCCCGCGTCGATGAGCTTCAGCTCGGGGTGCGCCGTGCCGCCCTCGATCGCCGTCGACGACAGGTGCGACACCACGCGGTCGTCGACCGGGTCGTTCGCCGGGTCCTCGTGCACGACCAGGTGCTCGTACGTCGTGGCGCGCTGCGCCGGGACGCGGCCCGCCTTGCGGATGAGGTCGATGAGCTCCATGCGGTTGGAGCGGTGCTTCGCGCCGGCGGAGGAGACGACGTTCTCCTCCAGCATCACCGAGCCCAGGTCGTCCGCGCCGTAGTGCAGCGACAGCTGGCCCGCCTCCTTGCCGACGGTCAGCCAGGAGCCCTGGATGTGGGCGACGTTGTCGAGGAAGAGCCGGGCGACGGCGATCATCCGCAGGTACTCGAAGACGGTCGCCTGCGTACGGCCCTTCAGCACGTTGTTCTGCGGCTGGTAGGTGTACGGGATGAACGCGCGGAAGCCGCCCGTGCGGTCCTGCACGTCACGGATCATGCGCAGGTGCTCGATGCGCTCGGCGTTCGTCTCGCCGGTGCCCATGAGCATGGTGGAGGTCGACTCGACGCCCAGGGTGTGCGCCAGCTCCATGATCTCCAGCCAGCGCTCGCCGGACTCCTTCAGCGGCGCGATGGCCTTGCGCGGCCGGGCCGGCAGGAGTTCGGCGCCGGCGCCCGCGAAGGAGTCGAGGCCCGCGGCGTGGATGCGGCGGATCGCCTCCTCGGCGCTCACGCCGGAGATCCGCGACATGTGCTCCACCTCGGACGCGCCGAGGGAGTGGATCACCAGCTGCGGGAACTCCTTCTTGATGGCCGAGAAGTGCTCCTCGTAGTACTCCACGCCGTAGTCCGGGTGGTGGCCGCCCTGGAACATGATCTGCGTGCCGCCGAGCTCCACGGTCTCCGCGCAGCGGCGCAGGATGTCGTCGAGGGGGCGCGTCCAGACCTTGTCGCTCTTCGGCGGGGCGTAGAAGGCGCAGAACTTGCACGCCGTGACGCACGAGTTCGTGTAGTTGATGTTGCGCTCGATGATGTACGTCGCGATGTGCTCGATGCCCGCGTAGCGGCGGCGCCGGGCGGCGTCCGCGGCGGCGCCCAGGGCGTGCAGCGGGGCGTGCCGGTAGAGGTCGAGCGCCTCCTCCGGGGTGATGCGGCCACCGGCGGCGGCACGGTCGAGGACGGCTGTCACATCCATGGGCGTGAGTTCGGCCTTCTCGCTCACCGGGGCGTCCCTTCGGAGGGGGTTTGACACGACCGTCAGCCTACGCCAGCCCTCACTCTGCCCGGCGGGTGAGGGTCGCGTGCGGGCTGCCTCCCTTGGCGTCCTCGGAGGCGTACGCGAGCCTGCCGTCCGACTCCAGGGAGAACGTGATCCGCGCGGTCTCGCCCGTGCAGCCGAGCGACGGCGTCCCGTCGGTGGCCTCCTCCAGGACGAGCCGGGTGGGGGCGGCGGTGAGGAGCTTGCCCTTGGCGCGGCACTCCAGGACGTTGAGCGCGGAGTAGGTGGTGCGGACGACGTACGTGCCGGGGGCGCCGTCCTTGATGACCGTGGTCATGGTGCCGTTGGGTGTGCCGTCGCTCTGGACGATCTGTCCCGTCCACGTGCCGAGGAATTTGCCGGGGACCGTCCCCGTGCTCGTCTCGGTTCTTGCGGGGCCGCCACCCTTGCCGGGCAGGAGGAGGACGACGGCCGTCGCGGCGGCCGCGACGGCGAGGGCGGCCGCGGCCAGGGCCTTCGCCCCCGGGCGCCGGCGGGGGCGGGGCGATGCCTCGCCGGCGCCCTGG
>NZ_JBPQTW010000043.1:0-40891 GCF_051386535.1 Streptomyces sp. URMC 127 | reverse complement strand
CCCCACATCCCCCCTCACATCCCCGGAACGAAAGGCACCGTCATGACCGCTCAGCCCACCGTCAACGCCCTCGACGTCGAAGAGCTCCGCGCCGTCGTCGCCGACGCCCTCGAACTGCCCGTGGAGGAGGTCACCGACGAGGCCCGCTTCAAGGAGGACCTCGACGTGGACTCGCTGATCTCCCTGGAGATCGCGGTGCGCATCGAGGAGCAGTACGGCATCCGCATCGACGACTCCGACCTCGCGGACCTGGGGTCCTTCCGGCTCGTCAGCGAGCTGGTGCGGGACCGGGTCGCGGGCAGGGAAGCGGCATGAGCGCGGCGGCCCGCGCCGTGCCCGCCGGGACGGACGGCGCCGGGCGGCGGCCGGTGGCCCTGGTCACCGGCGGCTCGCGCGGCATCGGGCGGGCGGTGGTGGCACGGCTGGCCGAGGACGGCTACGACGTCGCCTTCTGCTACCGCTCCGACGCGGACGCCGCCGGGGCCGCCGCGAAGGCGGCCCGGGCGGCGGGCGCCCGCGTGCTCGCCCGGAAGGTGGACGTCGCGGAGGCCGCCGCGGCCCGGGAGTTCGTCACCGCGGCCGTCCGGGAGCTGGGGCCGCCCGACGCGGTGGTCACCTGCGCGGGCATCACCCGCGACCGGCCGCTGGCGCTGATGGCCGACGAGGAGTGGCGCGAGGTCATCGACACCAACCTGCACGGCACGTACCACGTGTGCCGCGCGGCCGTCTTCCCGCTGATGAAGCGCCGCAAGGGCGCGATCGTCACCCTGTCCTCGGTCGCCGGCGTCCACGGCAGTGCGGCGCAGACCAACTATGCCGCCTCGAAGGCCGGCATCATCGGCTTCACCCGCTCGCTCGCCAGGGAGGCGGGGAAGTACGGCGTGCGCGCCAACGTCGTGGCCCCGGGGCTGATCGCGACGGACATGACGGCGTCCCTGCCGGAGGCGGTGGCGAAGCGCCACCTGGAGCAGATCCCGCTCGGCCGGGCGGGGACGCCCGAGGAGGTGGCCGATCTGGTCGCCTACCTCGTCTCCGACCGCGCCGCGTACGTCACCGGGCAGGTCGTCGAGATCAACGGAGGGCTCCCCGGATAACGCCCGCCGGGGCCCGTCGCGACGCCCCGGCAAAGATCGTACGGATATATCTATGGAATTCTCTGAGCTTCCCCTGAGCTTTCCCCTATAGGTGTCAGTGCCAAGGGAATTCATTCCCCGGGCCCCGCCGGGCGGCGGCGGAAGTCATTCCGCGAACGGTCTCCCCGCCACCCTCCGTGACGTGTACCCTCGGGCACCTGTCGGCAACTGTGCGGAGCTCGGGGGACCCATGACGCCGTCAACACGTGGTGCGACTTTCAAACCCAAGGTGATCGTCGCGATCGATTTCGGAACGCACGGCACCGGATTCGCCTGGGCGACCGTTTCCGCGCTGCAGGACTCGGCCGGGCACCGGGTCGTGGTCTATCAGCCGTTCACGCAATCGGGAGGCCACACCTACCCGAAGGACCTGAGCGCCGTTCTGGTGAACCGGGCCGGCGATCCGGTGAAGTTCGGGGAAAAGGCGCGCAACGCCTGGGACCGGGAACTGGCCCGCGGAAACCCGCAGGCTTTCGGTTACGCCAGCAAGTTCAAGATGGCAATTCACGGGCGCGAGGGAAAGTCGGACATCCCGGAATTCCTCGGCAGCCTGGCGGGCGCCCGGCGCGACACCGTGAAGGTTCTGGTCACCGCCATGCTCACGCACGTGCGCGGGGCCGCGCTGGAGCAGATCGGGCGTTATGCCGTCGGCGGCGCCGCTTATACCGCCGACGAAATCCGCTGGTGCCTGACCATTCCGGCCATGTGGACCGAGGCCGACCGCCAGTTCATGCGGTCGGCGGCCGTCTCCGCCGGCCTGCCGGGGGACGCCGAGCGGCTCCTGCTGGTGCAGGAGCCCGAGGCCGCGGCCGTCTACTGCGCGCTCAACGCGGGCACGGTGCTCGGCCCGGACCGCCCCGAGGGGCAGCTGGAGGTCGACACCCCCGGCAGCCGCTTCATGGTGGTGGACTGCGGCGGTGGCACCGTCGACATCACCAGCTACCAGATCCGCGCCGAGGACGTCGGCCCCGGCCAGCTCAAGGAGACCCGCGTCGCCGACGGCGACCGCCTCGGCTCCGCCTACGTCAACCACGCCTTCGTGACGGACATCCTCGCCGACCGCTTCGGCGAGCAGCAGCTCAAACAGCTGATCGCGAACTTCCCCAAGGAAATCGGGCAGCTGGAGACGGAATGGGAGACCGAGAAGGTCCGGCTCGTCTCCGAGACCGCCGCCGACGGCACTCCCGTGATCACGGACACGGTGCTCATCAGCATTCCCGGCAAGATCTGGGACGCCCTAGACGCGGGCACCCGGACCCGGCTCACGGTGCTCGCCTCCGGCGAGACCCACTACATCGAGATCACCGCTCACGAGGTCACCACGCTCTTCGAATCCGTGGTGCGGCCGATCCTGGCCACCATCGAGCGGCAGCGCGCCGCCGCGTCCGGCGACGGGCCGGCCGTCGGGCGCGAACAGATGCTGCTGGTGGGCGGATTCGCGCGTTCGACGTATCTCCGCGACCGCATCGCCCAGCGCTTCGGCCACGAAGTGCGTGTGATCACGCCGATGGACCCGGCGGTCGCCGTGCTCGGCGGCGCGGTGCACTTCGCCTACGACCCGTCCGTCATCTGGGGGCGCCGCTCCAAATACACCTACGGATTCGGCTGCAGCATGCCGTTCCGGCACGGCATCGACCCCCAGGAGAAGTTCTTCATCGACGACGACGGCAACGAGAAGTGCAACGACCGGTTCGTCGTGATGGCCCGGCGCGGCGACCTCGTGCCGACGGACCACAAGGCCGTGAGCACCGTCGCGGTCTTCCCGACATGGACGACGGTCCAGGTGACCATCCACGCCACGTACGCGCACGACCCCGACTACACGGACGAGGAAGGCTGCGAGGCCATCGGAAAGGTCATCCCCGACATCTCGGGGTCGGTGGGCCTGCCCACGAGCGAGCGCTCCCTGGACGTCGCCTTCTCGTTCGGGACCACCGAGATCGAAGTGGAGGTCCGCGACCGCCGGTCGGGGGCCGCCCGCCGGGCCGAGGTCGCCTTCGACGACCTCTACGGCCGCGGCAGCACCGACCGGCCCGAGACCCCGCAGGGAAGGTGAGCCAGGACCATGTACGAACAGCGCTGGAACGACCACGAGGCGCCGCAGGAAGCGCACCCCGCCCCCTCGATACGGGCGGCGGCCGGCGGCCAGTACCCGGAGGAGTGGTGGCTGGGCCGGCTGAACGACCTGCAGCAGCGGCTGGCCGCCGTGGAGGCCTGGCAGCACAACGTGGACGCCCGGGCGGAGCAGCAGGCCGCGAAGGCGAGGAGGGGCATCGGCTCCTCCTCGCAGACCGACCTCGCCCACCTGCGCGAGACGGTGGGCCGGGTGTCGGACGGCGTGACGGCCATGGCCCACAGGGTGGACCACCTGGAGGCGAGACTGCGGCAGGCGGAGGTCCTGCTCGAACGGCTGCGCTCCGCGGGCGTCAGGGACGCCATCGCCACCGGCGAGGCCCCGAGCGACATGCACCGGCGCCACGCCCAGATCAAGGAGCGCTACCAGCGCCTGATCGACCAGGACCTGCGCGGCCTCGCCAAGGAGCTGTGCCCCGCGGACGGCAGGCAGTGGGACCAGATCGCCGGGGGCCTGCAGGCCGCGCGGGCCCGGGCGGTCGGCGAGACCGTGCACCTGCTGTTCGCCGGCGCCCAGCACGGCACTCCGGCCACGGCCGAGGGCGTGCAGTCCGCGCTGGCGCACCGGGGCTACGCGACGGAGGGCGCCGAACTCCGCCTCCGCAAGGCCGTCGATGCGGCCAACGGCATCGTCCGGGACATGGCCGACGTGGACCTGCCCGCCTCCCTGCTGTTCGACGTCGACGTCACCCTCCTCGCCGAGGGCGAGTACCAGCCCTACAACCGGCAGGACACCGGCGTCCCCGGCTTCCTCGTCGCACCGGCCTACGCCGTCCGGGGCGAGGCCCCGGAGAACCACCTGAAGGCCTTCGTCTTCCTGGCCGCGGGCGAGGCGCCGTGACGCCCCCGGACGACTCCCTCAGCCTGGAGATCGTGGCCCGCGGCGTGCCGCTCGTCGACGACCGGCTGCTCCTCGAGCTGACCAACGACCTGCACACCGCGAACGACCTCACCCGCGCCGCGGCCCGCGAGGGCTTCTTCGCCCGCCTCCTCGGCCGGGCGACGGGCCGCGACCGGATCCGCGAACGCACCGTCCGGGACCGGACGCTGAGCTCCCAGCAGCTCACGCTCCGCTGGCTCACGCACCTGAGCGAGCGGATGACGGTGACCGACCTCGTGGTGGCCGAGGTCTCGGAGGAGGTGCACGACGCGAAGAAGCGCATCGAGCGCGTCGAGGAGGCCGGCCAGTGGTCGGCGGCCGCGATCGGCGAGCTCGGGGCGATCCTCGGCAGGCTGGCCAGCGACACCGGCCGCTTCCTGTCCGACCACGAGCGGCGGCTGGCGGCGCTGGAGGCCGAGCTCGCGCTGGACCGCGCGGCCCGGCGCTGGCGCCGGCCCCGGCCCGACCCCGGGCTGCCCTGGCTGGTGGGGGCGGTGCTGCTGGCCCGTGAGGTGGCCTCGGGGCCGGCGGGCACGTACGCCTTCACCGGCGGCGAGACGCACATGCAGCGGCAGCTGGTGGAACGCATGCTGCAGGACCCGCCGGTGCCGTGGTTCGAGGGCGTGAAGTCGTTACCGGCCATGCTCACCGCCGTCGTGCGCGAACTGCCCAGCGAGAACCACCGGCTGATGGTGGCCGAGCTGCTCGGCCTGGGCGTGGCCGACGAGCTGTCGGACGCGGTCGGGCCGCTGACCTCCGCGCTGGCCCGGGCGACGGAGCTGGCCGTGGCGGGCGCGGACCCCGAGGACGCCGCGCGGGCCGCCCTGCGCGACAGCAGCGGCAGCGGTGACCTCTTCCTCCCGTCCAGCCTGAGCGTCGAGCAGCTCGTGCGGCGCATCGTGGCCGAGCAGTTCGCGGAGGCGCGGCAGCGGCGGATCCGGCTCCGCAAGCACGCGGAGAGCGACGGCGAGGGCATCGACCAGGGCGGGCCGGGACGGGACGGGGGTGTGACGCGCAGTGAGTGATGCGCAAGCGACGAGTGACGCGCAGGAACGGGGCGGCGCGCAGGAACCGGACGGCGCGGGCGGCCCGGCGGAGGATCCGGCCGCCGGGCAGGTGCTGGACGGCGGGCCGGTGCCGGATGACGGGGAGCTGCTGGACGGCGGGGAGCTGCTGGACGGCGGGCCGGTGCTGGACGGCGCTCAGGACATCGCGCGGGCCTTCGCCGGCTGGGCGGCCCGCGCCGACCGCGTGGCCGCCGGCCCCGCCGCGCCCGTGCCCGTGGCGCGGCGGGCCGCCGAGGAGCCGCGCACGGCGGCCGCCGCCGCCCGGCCCGCGTTCCCCGCGCCCGGATCGCTGCGCATCGGGCTCGTGCTGGCCGGCGGAGGCGCCAAGGGCGCCTACGAACTGGGCGTGTGCGACTACCTCGCCGAGATGGGCCTGGAGATCGCGGCCGTCGCCGGAACGAGCATCGGCGCCCTCAACGGCGCCGTGCTGGTCGGCGCCCCGGACCTGCGCACGGGCACCCGGCGCCTGGCCGGGTTCTGGGAGCGCTTCTCCACCCGGTCGGGCGTGACGCCCTTCGCCGACCAGGGCCTCCCGCTCGACGAGGCCGGGGCCGCGGCGGAGGGCACCGCCCGGCAGGCCCGGCTGCTCGCACCCAGGCTGCTGGGCCTGCGCAGCCGCGTCGGCATGCTGGAGGAGCTGGTCCGCGAGGCGGTGGACGCGGCGGCCATCCGGGCCGGCCGCCCCCTGTGGGTGGCCGCGTACCCGCTCGTGCGCACGCCCGCCCTCCCGGTGCGGCTGCGCCACCTCGTCGAGGTCCTGCGCTGGCTGGGCGGCGCCAAGGGCGCCATCCTGCGCCTCAACGGGCTGCCGGAGCACCAGATCCGGGAGGCCGTCCTCGCGAGCGCCGCGCTGCCCTTCATCTTCCCGTCGCGGGTGGTCGAGGGCTGCACCTACCTCGACGGCGGGCTCGGCGGGCCGGGCGACCGCACGCCGGTGCGCGCCTTCGCCGAGCAGGAGCACTGCGACGTCGTGGTGGTCGTCCACCTGCACCCCGACGCCGTCGTCAGCTCGCACCCCGCGGGCCCCGCCACCCGGATCGACATCCGGCCCAGCGTCCCCATCGTCCCGCCCGGCCCGCTGGGCCCGCTCACCGGCATGCTGTCCTTCTCCCCGGACCGGGTCCAGGCGCTGCGCAGGCTCGGCTACCGGGACGCGTGGGTACGTTTCGAGGAGCTCCACCACCTGCTCGGCGTGCACAACTCCCTCTCCCTGGCCGAGACGCGCATGCTCGCGGCGTTCCAGCGGCTGTGCGACGCGCCCCGGCCCGCGAGTCCGTCGTGACGTCCGCCCCTGGAGGCCCTCGTGCGCGATCTCCCCTGGCACCTGAGCCTGCCGATCGCGCACCGCGGCCTGCACGGCGGCCCGCAGGGCGCGCCGGAGAACTCGATGGCGGCGTTCCTTCGCGCCGCCGCGCACGGCGTGCCCTTCGAGCTCGACGTGCAGCTGACCAGGGACGGCGCGCTCGCCGTCGTGCACGACGCGGCGGTCCGCCTGCCGTCCGGGCGCGAACTGCCCGTCACGTCCCTGACCCTGGGCGACCTGCGCGCGCTGGCGTCCACGGAGCCGGGCGCGAGGGGGCCGGTCACGCTGCCCGAGGTCTTCACGGCGGTGGCCGGGCGCGTCCCCGTCATGGTGGACGTCCGCCGCTGGGGCCCGGCCGGGGCGGCCGGCCTGGAACGGGCCGTGACGGGCGCGGTCCGCCGCTACGACGGCCCGGTCGCCGTGCAGTCCTTCGACCCGCGCACGGTCCACCGGCTGCGGCGCGCGCTCCCCGGGGTGCCGGTGGGGCAGATCGCGGGGGCCCTCAGGTCCGCGCCGCCCCTCCTGCGCCCGGTCGGCCGGTCCATGGCCACCAACGCCGTCACCCGCCCCGGCTTCCTCAGCTTCGAGCTGGACGCCCTGCCGTCGCGGGCCCTGCGCTTCTGGCAGCGGCGCGGGCTGCCCGTCATCGGGTGGACCGTCCACTCCCCGGAGCAGGAGCGGGCCGCGCGCGAGTCGGTGACGAACGTCTTCTTCTCCGGATACCTGCCGTCGGCGTACGCGGCGTTCCCGCCGTCACCGGCCCCGTGAACGAGTGAGTGAGTGCGAGTGAGCCCGAAGAAAAGTGTGCTGAGAAAACTGGGCCTGCGGTTCTCCGCGCCCCGCTGGAAGAACTCCGAGGACGGCTTCACCGCCGCGACCGAGCGCTACGTCCTGGACGTCATAGACTTCTACGACGTCCGGGCCGCCTGGCACCGGCGCTTCTACCGGCTGAGCGGCGCCGTCGTGATCCTGGCCGGCGCGGCCCTGCCGGTCCTGACCACGCTCGACTTCACCGGGAAGAGCGCCGCGATCTCCGGCGCGGGCTTCCTGGTGGCGATCACCACCGCCATGAAGAGCCTCTACCGCTGGGACGTCTCCTGGATACTGCTGCGGGAGACGGAGATCGAGCTGACCCGCGTCTATCTGCAGTGGCGCGCGGGAGGCCTCGGCCCGGACCGCGGCGACGGCTCCTCCCGCTCGGCGAACGCCCTCCTGGACGCGGTGTTCCGCATCCGCCGCCGGGAGTCCTCGGAGTTCTTCAAGAACCTCCCCGACCCCGGCCCGGCCGTCCAGCCGGTCAACGGCGGCACGGGCCACCGCGCGGCGCGCTGACACCCGGCCGGTGTGAGAGGAGTTCACAGAAGCGCACCCACGGTGAGGCGGTGGTCAGCACAATGTCAGGATGCCGAACTACGCCGAACTCCGCCTCGCCGACGGCACGTCGGTGCGCTTCGCGCTCTCCCCGGCGGAAGGCGCCCCGTATTCGCCCGCGCCGGACCCGGCACCGGCTCCCGGCGAGGACCTGCCCGAGGGCATGGGCCGGAGCGTGCCGGTGGCCCGGGGCGACGGCCGGGGCGCCGTCGCCGCCTTCGCGGTGGACACCCTGCGCCGCACGCTCCAGCCGCTGGGCACCCTCCTGCAGGAGGTGCACGACGCCGTCACGGCGTCGGATCCCCCGCCCGCGGAGGTGGAGGTGAGCTTCGGCATCCAGGTGGGCCACGACCTCAAGCTCGGCATCGTCGGCGGCAACGGCCAGGCCCACCTCACCGTTTCGGCGAAATGGCAGCCGCAACCCCGTACGGAGTGACACATGGGCTGGTTCCGCAGCACGGCCCCGGGTACCGCGGACCCGCGCCGCCTCGTCGCGTCGGTGGCCCGGATCCGGGACGGCCGGTCCGCGGGCGCCGGCGTCCTACTGACGCCCGATCAGCTGCTGACCTGCGCCCACGTCGTCAACGACGCTCTGGGCAGGGACCTCTTCGCGACCCGCCATCCGGCCCGCGAGCCCGTCCGCGTCTCACTGCAGGGGCCCACGGGCACCCGCAGACTCGAGGCCCGCACGCGCTTCTGGATCCCTCCGCGCCGGCTCGACGGCGTGCCGGAGGTGCGCGCGGGCCGGGACCCGGAGTGGCTCGGCGACCTCGCCGTGCTCCAGCTCGACGAACCCCACGCCGACGCGACCGCCCCGCCGCACTGGCAGCCGATGAAGGAGGGGCAGGTGCTGCGCGCCTGGCACGGCACGGGCCTGCGCAGCTCCTTCGCCGACGTCGAGGTGACGGCCTGCGACGGCACCATCGGGTACGTGGACGGCGCGTGCACCGGGATGCCCATCGGCCCGGCGTACAGCGGAGGCCCGCTCTGGTCGGCCGTGCAGCAGGCCGTGGTCGGGATCGTGGCCGCCCACATCATGCCGCCGGAGGACCCGGCGACAGGCCTGCCGGCGCCGTTCAGCAGCCAGCACGTCGCCCGCCGCAGCTGGGGCATTCCCTGGCAGCGCGTCGAGAGCGAGCTGCGGGCCGCGGGCGCCGGGCGGCTCTTCGACGGGCGCGAACCGGACCCGGACGACCCGGCGCTGCCGGTCCTGACCGACCTCATCGAGACGCTGGTGCCGTCGCCCACGCTCCGGGCGGACTACGGCCGGGCCGTGGCCGACCGCTGCGGGCTCGGGTACCGCGACGACGGCTCGGCGCCCACTCCGGAGGAGTTCGCCCAGCTGCTGGTGACGGAGCCCAAGGCGCTCGCCGCGATGACCGAGGTCCTCCGCCGCCAGGACCCCTCGTCCGTGGCCCGGCTGCTGGCCGCCGGTCAGCTCTCCCGCACGCCCCGGCTCCTGTCGCCGCTGGAGCACCGCAAGCTGCGCAGGATCCTCGACTCCCTCCCCGAGGCCGTCCTGGGACGGCTCCCGGAGGCCGTACGGGCAGCGCTGCCGCTGGCCGCCGCGCTCCCTGCCGGCGAGGGGACCGAGGAGATGATCGACCACTTGGAGTGCCTGCTGGGCGACAGCCGCGCGGAGACGGAGGGCCTGCGGGTGCCGGGACTGCTGCGGGTCATGGAGTACATGGCCGTGCTCTGCCCGTCCGCCCAGCAAGCGGGTCTGCGCCTGTGGTGCGACGGGGTCGCGGAGCGGCTGGGCATCCCCCGTTCCGCGCTCAGGGAGAGACGCTCCGACGCCGACGACTGGGCGGTCGCCCTCGCGGCACGCACCGCCCCGCCGCGCGTGCTCGTCGAGGTGACCGGCGCTCCGGGGGACCGCTACCGGCTCCGGGTGTGGTGCGACGAGGGCGCGGGGCTGCGTCAGCTGTCGGACGACGGCGGCGTCACCTACAGCCGGGCGGAGGCGGCGCGGGAGCTGCTGCGCGTCCTGGAGTCCGCGCACCGGGGCTCCCCGGACCGGCGCCCTGTGGTGGAGGCGGTCGTGGACCGTGCCGGGCTGAACCTGCCGATCGACGAGTGGGAGGGGCAAGGGCCGGACGACCTGGTTCCCGGGGTGCTGGGCGCGGAGTACCCGGTGGTGGTCAACTGCCCGGAGCTGCTGCGCCGCAACGAGCGCTTCGTGCCCGACTGGCACCGCCGGTGGGGGCGGCTGGACTCCGGTAGCACGCTGCTGTTCAGCGACCCGGCGCCGGGACAGCGGGAGGTCTACGGCACGCTGATGGACCGTCTGGACGCCGTGCGGGTCACCGTGGACGTCCAGCCCGGCGCCCGCGACGGGATCGTGCAGCTCTGCCTGGCCGTGGGCATACCCGTGGTCCTGTGGGACCGGGGCCCGGTGCAGGAGCCCCACGCCGTCGGCCGCATGGCGGAGGTCACCACCCGCGAGCTGCCCGAGGGAACGCGGACCTATCGCGCCAAGGCCCTGCAGCGGCCCGGCGAGTTCCCCGGCCGCCCCGTCCTCGCCTGGGCGGACGCGGACCGCGCCGCGCCCATGCTGCTTCTGTCCGAGCCCGAGGAGAGCATATGAGCACCGGACCGGCCGACGACTGGCGGATCTTCCGGGGGCGACGGCGTCCAGCGCACCGCCGCCATGCCGCCCGCCCCTCCGTGGCGGCGGTTCAGGACGCCCAGCCGGGCACCGGCGCCGCTGCCGTACCTCATCTGCCCCGAGCACGCCGACGTGGTCAACGCCGCGCTGCACCTGCGGCGCCCGCTCCTGGTGACCGGCCCGGCCGGCACGGGCAAGTCGTCGCTGGCCCGGGCCGTCGCCCACGAGCTGAACCTGGGCGAGCTGCTGCGCTGGCCGGTCAACAGCCGCTCCAGCGTGCAGGACGCCCTGTACCAGTACGACGCCATCGGGAGGCTGCGCGAGACCACGCTGAGCCGGGACCGCGACGAGCCCGAGCCGTCCATCGGCAGCTTCATCCGCCTGGGCCCGCTCGGTACGGCGCTCGTGCCGGCCGGCAGGCCGCGGGCCCTGCTCGTCGACGAGATGGACAAGGGTGACGTCGACCTCCCCAACGACCTGCTGACCGTGTTCGAGGAGGGCGTCTTCGAGATACCCGAGCTGATCCGGCTGCCGCAGGAGATCGCCGTCGTGGACGTCCTCACGGCCGACGACGGCATCGTTCCGGTCGAACGGGGTCACGTCCACTGCACCGAGTTCCCCGTCGTCGTCATCACCAGCAACGGCGAGCGGGACTTCCCGCCCGCGTTCCTGCGCCGCTGCATCCGGCTCGACCTGCCCGTGCCGGACGAGAAGCGGCTGCGCGCCATCGTCCGGGCGCACCTCGGCGACGACGCGCTGCGGGAAGTGGACGACCTGATGCAGGCCTTCCTCAGGCGCCGGGCGCCCGGCGAACTGGCCACCGATCAGCTCCTCAACGCCGTCTTCCTGCGCGTGGGCGGTGTAGACCTGGACGCCGACGGGCTGCTGGAGGCGGTGCTGCACCGGCTGACGGGAAGCATCTGACGGTGACACCGGCGGAGCGGCACCTCGGCGCGGTCCTGCGGATCCTGCACGGCGCGGGCCACGGAACGGACCTCGACGAACTGCTCGACGTGCTCTGGCTCGCCGGGCGGCTCGGCGGCCCCGCCGCGGAACTGCCGCTCGCGCGCGCCGCGCGCCGCAGCGGTCCCCCGCCGACGGCGGGCCCGGAGCCGGCCGGCGGCCCGGACACGCCGGGCACGGACGAGGCCGGCGGCGTTCCCCCGGCCGTGGACGCCCTCGACCGCACCGCGCCGGAGCTGCACGCCGCCCCCTTGCCGGAGCCGCGCAAGCAGCGCGGCCGGCCGCACGCCCCGGCGGCCACGGCGGCGGACCCGCCGGCCCGGGACAAGCCCGCGCTGCCCCTGCGGGTGCCGGAGGACAAGGCGCTCCCCGACGAGCTGAGGATCGGCCGGGCGCTGCGGCCGCTCAAGCAGAAGCGCCCCAGCCTGCGGCGCCAGGAGATCGACGAGGGCGCCTCGGCCGCGGCCGTGGCGGAGACGGGACTGCCCGACGTGGTCATGCGCCCCGCGCGCGAACGCTGGTTCCACCTCGTGCTCGTCGTCGACGACGGCCTGTCCATGCTCCTGTGGCACCGGCTGGCCGTGGAGCTGCGCACGACGCTGCAGCGGCTGGGTGCCTTCCGGTCCATCCGCGTCTTCGGCATCGGCACCCGCGCGCCCGGCCCACCGGTCCTGCGCGGCCACCCCTTCGCCCCGGACAGCTCGACGATGTCCGCCTCCGTGCCCACCGACCCGTCCGGGCAGACCCTGATCCTCGTCGTGAGCGACGGCATGGGCGCCGCCTGGCACCGGGCGCCCGGCCCCGGCAGCATGCACGACACCCTGCTGCACTGGGCCACCAGCGGCCCTGTCGCCGTCGTGCACGCCCTGCCGGCCGCCCTGTGGGAGGGGTCCGGGATCCGGGCCGAGCGCTGGCAGGCCACGACGCGCCGGCAGGGCGGCAGCAGCAGGGCGTGGCAGATCACCGACCGCGTGCTCCCGCCCGGTCTGGCCGACTTCGCCGGCGTGCCCGTTCCCGTACTAGAGCCGTCCCCGGACGCGGTGCACGCCTGGGCGCGGCTGATCATGTCTCCGGGCACCACCGTGGAACTGCCCCTGCTGTCACAGCCAGGACGCCGCCGGCCGCTTGCCCCTCCGCGCGAGACCGGCAGCGTCCAGCACTTCCGGGACGCGGCGTCACCCGGGGCGTACCGGCTCGCCGCGCACCTCGCGGCCGTCTCTCCCGTGTCCATACCGGTCATGCGGCTGGTGCAGTCGGCGGTGCCGTGGCGGGCGACCACGGCGGAGCTGGCCGAGGTGTTCCTGGGCGGGCTCCTGCGCCCGTTCCCGGCCCCGGTGCCGGGCCCGCTCCCCGCGCAGCACCGGGTGTTCGACTTCCCGGAGACCGTCAAGACCGCCCTCCTCGACGCGGTGCCGCGTGCGGAGCTGCTCCGGACGAGCCGTCACATCGGCCGCCGCCTCGCGGACCTGGCCGGCCGCTCGCCGGACTTCCCCGCCTGGCTCGCCCACCCGGACGGCGCGGACCGGCTGCCCGCCGCCTACCGCTCGTTCACGGCGGTCGAACGCCGGCTGCTGACGCGGTTCGGGGTGACGGTCGAACCGCCCGGACCGGCGGGCCCCGGCATGCCGGAGGCGGACTGGCCCGGCGAGCACTGGGAACCGCTGACCGCCGCGGACCCCCGGCAGCTGGGCCGCTACACCCTGACGGGGCGCAGGCCCGGCCGGCGCACAGTCGTCTACCGCGGCCGGGGGCCCGGCGGCGAAACGGCCGCGGTCTGTACGGCTCACCCCGACATGCCGTCTTCCACGGACCAGCTGGTGGCCACTCAAGCGGAGGTGCTGCGCCGGCTGGACGGACGCTACGCTCCGGCGCTGCTGGCCACGGGGCTGAACGACTCGCCCGCGTGGATCGCCATGCAACTGGTCACGGTCCCCGGGCTGGACGACGCGCCACCCCGGCTGCACCATCTCCTGCGCACCGTCTCCATGGACGTGCTGACCAGCATCTCGCTCGCCTGGCACCTGGCGGGAGCACTCAGTCTCTGCCATCTCCAGGGCGTGGTGCCGGCCGGGCTCAAGGCCGACTCCGTTCTCGTGCTCGGACGTTCACTGCTCCTGACCGGGCTGTCCGACGCCGCGGTGGACGGCGCATACGCCGGGCCCGGGCCCGTGCCGACCGAGGCCGAGAACGTGAAGTCCCTCGGCGAGCTGCTCCTGCTGATCAGCAGCAAGAACCGGGAGACGCTGCCGGGCCTGGAGAACGGGATGGAGCTGTGGCAGGGCGACACCTGGCGCCCGCTGCGCGTGCTCGTCGCGCGCTGCCTGGCGACGAACCCGGACGACCGGCCCGCAGCGAGCGAGGCGGCGGGGGTGCTGGCCCGGTACGTAGCGATCGCCAACGAGCTGGCGGCACGCGACGGGCAGACCCAGGGGGTGCGCAGCGCTCGGCCGGCGGGCGGCCCGGCTCTGCGGCAGCCGCTGATCCGTACAGCGGCGCCCGGGCCCCTCGAAGACGGCTCCGCGGCCCGGATCGGGCGGCGGTTCCGCCTGTTCGCCGCCGACAAGGCCACGTTACGCGGCCTGCTGGACGGCATCCGTACGCCGCTCGCGTGCAGCCGGCACATCACCATGATCGGCGCCCACAGCGGCTGCGGCCGCGTCACCACGACGCTCACCCTGGGCTCGGTGATCGCGGCCGTCCGGCAGGAACCGGTTCTCGCCCTGGACGGGGCGCCCACGCTGGGGGCCCTCTACGGGCGCCTCACGCACCGCAATTCCGCGACGCTGCGCGACCTCGTCCGGCTCCCGGTGACGGCCTCGCACGCGGACATCAGCCGCTTCACCACCCACGAGCCCTCGGGCCTGGAGGTCATCGGCCACGGCGCCGCCCGTACGGTCCCGAGCCCGGCGTACGACGACGAGTACCGCCGGGTGCTGGCCATGGCGGGGCAGCACTATCCGGTGATCCTCACGGACTGGGCCTCGGCCCGCCTGGGTGCCACCGCGGAGGCCGTCCTCGGACTGACCGACCAGCTGGTGCTGTGCTGCACGGCGACGAACCGGTCCCTGGAAGCGGCGCGGCAGCTCATGCGGGCCCTGCGGGACGACCACCCGGATCTGGTACGGAAGGCCGTCGTCGTCGTGGCGAAGCTGAGCGGTGTCGAGGCGACGCTGCGAGGCGGTGAGGTCGTCGAGCGCTTCGGCTACCCGCAGCCGCGCGCGGGGGTGCTCGTCCCTTTCGACACCCATCTGTCCAGCCGGCGCGAGATCCAGCTGGGGCGGCTCAAGCCCCGGACGGCGGACGCGTTCGTGCAGCTGGCATCGCTGGTCGTCGCGGGCCCGGACTCAGCTCGCTGACGGCGCACGGGCCGCGAGCAGCTCCCGCACCGCAGCCGCCTCCGGCACTCCCAGGCGTTCGAAGAGGGTGAGGGCCTCGCTCAGGTGGGTGCGGCCCCGGCCGGGGTCGCCCAGGCGGGTGCGGGCCCGGCCGAGGACGGCCAGGGCCAGGCCCTGGCAGTAGGTCTTGCCCAGGTCGCGCGCGATGGTCAGGGACTGCTCCGCGCACGAGACCGCGTCCTGGTCGCGCCACTCGGCCAGGCGGCACTCGGCGAGCCGGGCCCAGGCCAGGCCCTCCCAGCCGCGCTGCTGCTGCTCGATGAAGGCGCCCAGGGCGTCCTGGAGCTGACGGGCGGCCAGGTCGGGCCGGCCGGTCTTGTGCAGGACGCAGCCGTGCTGGTAGAGGGTGAGCGCGATAGTCGGGCCGTTGCCGGTGGCCCGGGCGATGCGGACGGCCTCGGCCGCGTCGCGCTCGGCCTCGCGGGGCTGGTCCAGGGCGAGGCGGACGCGGGCGGTGTTGGCGAGGACCCGGGCCTCGCTGCCCTGGTCGCCGAGGCCGTCGCACAGCAGGCGGGCCTGCTCCAGCAGGGGCAGGGCGCGGGCGGGGCGGTCCGTGGCGAAGCAGAGGATGCCGAGGGCGTTGGCGGCGAGGTGGCGGCACATGGGGTCGCCGGCGGCCTCCGCGAGCCGCAGCGCTTCGGACAGTTCGCGCTCGGCGGCCTCGTACACGTCGGTGAAGTAGTGCAGGTTGCCGAGGGTGTAGCGGGCCCGGGCCTCGACGCGCAGGTCGCCCGCCGCGTGCGCGGCGACGGCGGTCAGCTCGGACAGGCGGCGCAGTTCGTCACGGTGCGCGGGGCCCTCGATCAGGCCCGACCAGGTGAGGAGAAGGTCACCGGCGGGGCGCAGGGCGCCGGGCAGTTCGCGTACGGCCTGGGCGAGGGTGGCGGCGAGCGTGATGTGCTCGCGGCGCAGCCACCCGCGGGCCTCGTCCGCGTCGGCGAAGGCGGTGCCGGCCGCGGTGACGGGGTGGAGGTGGCGGTGCAGGGCGTGGTCGGGTTCGAGGATGCGGGAGGCGTTGCCGACGGTGGCGAGCAGGTGGTCGAGGAGGCGGGCGACGGCGGCGTGGCGGTCCTCGGCGGCCTCGGTGTGCTCGGCGCGGCGACGCGCGTAGAGCCGCAGGAGGTCGTGGAAGCGGTAGCGGCCGGGGGCGTAGGACTCCAGCATGCCGGCGTCGGCGAGGCCCTCGGCGAGGTCCTCGGCGGTGAAGTCGTCGGTGCCGAGGAGGACGGCCGCGGCGGTCAGGGGGAGGTCGGGGGCGTCGGCGAGGGCCAGCAGGCGGAAGGCGCGGGCCTGGTCCGGCGGGAGGTGGGCGTAGCCGAGCCGGAAGGTGGTCTCCACGGTGAGGTCGCCGGCCTGCAGTTCGTCGAGGCGGCGGCGTTCGTCGTCGAGGCGGGCGACGAGGGAGGCGACGGTCCAGCCGGGCCGGGAGGCGAGGCGGGAGGCCACAATGCGGACGGCGAGCGGCAGGTGGCCGCAGGCCGCGGCCAGGGCCCTGGCGGCGCGCGGCTCGGCGGTGACGCGCTCCTCGCCGGCGATGGCGGCCAGCAGCGAGAGCGCCTCGGCCTCGCTCGCCACGCCGACGTGGAACTGCCGGGCTCCGCCGAGGGTGACGGCCCGGGAGCGGGTCGTCACGAGCACGGCGCTGCCGGCGGTGCCGGGGAGCAGCGGGCGGAGCTGGGCGGCGTCGCGGGCGTTGTCGAGGAGGAGCAGGACGCGCCGGTCGGCGAGCACGGAGCGGTAGAGGGCGGCCCGCTGTTCCAGGTCGTCGGGGATGTCGGACTCGGGGACGTCGAGCGCCTGGAGGAAGTGGGCGAGGACGCTGCCGCTGTCGGCGGCTTCGTCGCTCGTGCCGCGCAGGTCGACGTAGAGCTGGCCGTCCGGGAAGCCGGGGCGCGCGAGGTGGGCGGCGTGGACGGCGAGGGTGGTCTTGCCGACGCCGCCGATGCCCGTGAGCACGGCGATCGGCACGGCGGGCCCGGCGGCTCCGGTGAGCGCGCCCTGCACCTCGCTCAGCAGCTGCTCGCGGCCGGTGAAGTCGGGTATGCCGGCGGGCAGCTGGAAGGGGGCGCCGGCCGGTCGCCGGCCCTCGGCGGGCCCGGCGGCGGGGGTGCCGGCCGTGGGCAGGGCGAGCGCGGGATCGCCGGCCAGCACCTGGGCGTGCAGCCGGGTCAGCTCGAGGCCGGGCTCGACACCGAGCTCCTCGACGAGCAGCCGCCTCGCGTCGGCGTAGGCGGCGAGGGCGTCGACCTGGCGGCCGCAGCGGTAGAGGGCGAGGACCAGCTGGGCGCGCAGCCGCTCCCGCAGCGGGTGCTCGGCGGTGAGCGAGGTGAGCTCGGGGACGACTTCGGTGTGCCGGCCGAGCGTCAGGGCGCAGTCGAAGAAGCCCTCCTGGGCGGCGAGGCGCGCTTCGGAGAGCCGGTCCTGCTGGCGCTCGCAGTACGGGCCCGGGAGCCCGGCCAGCGCGGTGCCGTGCCACAGCTTCAGTGCGGCGGCGTACGTGTCGTGGGCCGTCGCGGCGTCGCCCGCGGCGTGGGCAGCGGTCGCCTGCGCGAGCAGGCGCTCGAAGACGTGCGCGTCGACGCGCTCGGGCGCCACGTGCAGGGCGTAGCCGCCGGCGACGGAGACGAGGACGGTCGCCGGGGTGCGGGCGGCGCGGCCGGGTTCGAGGAGGGCGCGCAGGCGGGAGGCGTAGGTGCGGACGGTACCGAGGGCCTGGGGCGGTGCGTTCTCGCCCCACAGGGCGTCGATCAGCTCGTCGCTGGAGACCGTCGCGCCGCCGCGCAGCAGGAGGACGGCGAGCATGGCGCGCTGCTGGCGCGCCCCCAGGTCCACGTGGCGGTCGCCCGCCAGCGCGCGGACGGGGCCGAGCAGCTGGAAATGGAGCAGCGGAGCGGTCGGCTCCGTTGTATCCCGCATGTCTCCCCCGACCGTGCCGTGCCGGCTCCGTCCGGCGACAGCGGTGACAGTACCTCAGTGTCCCGTACGGGAGGAGATGCCGGTTGGGCGGGCGTCCGCCGGGCGGGCCGGGGGCGGCCCGTTGGCCGGCGAGGGCCGGCGAGGGGCCGTTGATCGTCCGTTGATGGCGCCGATACATACTGCAGGCACAGTTGTTCCACGGCGCATCACAGCGCGCCTTCTACACAGGAGTTCGATATGACCGCTGAGGACCCCAAGCACAAGGAGCAGGCCGGGGCCCCCGCCGAGCAGGCCGCCACGCCGTCCGAGCAGGCCATGTCGGCCGAGCTGGACAAGCCGGTCGAGCACGTGGAGGGTGACGCCGCGCAGGGGAACGGGGCCGGCGGCCCGATCCGTCCGACCCACACGTCGGGCGCCCAGTAGCCACGCCTGACGGGGCCGGGGCCCGCCGTACGGACGGGGGGCCCCGGCCTCGCTCGTGCGGCGGCGTTCCGGCGCCGCACCGTTAAGACTGTGCAAAGAACGCCCCCGGGGCGCAGTGCGGATGACCCTCGGGGAGCGAATACCGGACAGCCGGACCCTTCGCTGTCCGCTCACCGCCCGGCCTCCGCGGCGGCGCGTCACCCCCGTTCAGCGGGACGGCTCGCGGTACGCGTGGGCCGCCGGAGGCCCGTCGCCGGGACCGTTCGCACGACCGAATGTCGCTCTTGAACTTTCATTCGCCGTCTCGGGATACTCGCCCGTACTTCGTTCTTGACATGCACGCGACGATCATCGGCCTGTCGCGTGCTGCGTCCTCACCGTGCGCGTCACGCGCGCACGACGTACGTACACGCGTCCGCGCAGGACGTACGTCTGCACCGCCGTACCTCCGCACCTCCTTCACCATGCTCCGGCGCGCCCACCGCGCCGCCGGGCACTCCCCCACAGGAGGCCACGAGTGAAACGTTCCCGCACCTCCACGCGCCGTACGGCCGCCGCCGGCGCGGCGATGGCCGCCCTGACGGCCGCGGCGCTCACCCTCCCGAGCGCGCAGGCGAGTTCACCGGCGCCCCGTCAGCTCTCCTCTCCGCAGGCCGCGGAGCTCGCCCAGCGGATCTCCGCGGAGCTGGGCGCGGACTCGGCCGGCGCGTACTTCGACTCCGCGAGCGGCCGGCTCGTCGTCGGCGTGCAGGACGAGGCCGCGGCCGCACGTGTGCGCTCCGCGGGCGCCGAGCCGAGAACCGTGCGCCACTCGGCGGCCGAACTCGCTTCGGCCCGGCGGGCGCTCAAGGCGGACGCATCGATTCCGGGTACGGCCTGGGCGGTGGACCCGCGCCTCAACAAGGTCGTCGTCACCGCCGACAGCACCGTCACCGGCGCCCGCAAGGACCGCCTCGACAAGGCCGTCGCCCGCCTCGGCGACAAGGTCACCGTCAAGCGGACCGCGGGGGTGCTCCGCCCCTTCATCGCGGGCGGCGACGCGATCTGGGGCAGCGGCGTGCGCTGTTCGCTGGGCTTCAACATCACCAAGGGCGGCAAGCCGTACTTCCTCACGGCGGGACACTGCGGCAACGCCTCGCGCAGCTGGTCCGCCACGCAAGGCGGCGCCCAGATCGGCGTGACCGAGAGCTCGTCCTTCCCCGGCCACGACTACGCGCTCGTGCGCTACACGTCGAACATCGCCCACCCCAGCGCCGTGAACCTCTACAACGGCCGCACGCAGAACATCAGCAAGGCCGGCGAAGCGACCGTCGGCGAGACGGTGCAGCGCAGCGGCAGCACGACCGGCGTGCACGACGGCCAGGTCACCGCGCTCGACGTGACCGTCAACTACGAGGAGGGCGCGGTCGAAGGCATGATCGGCACGTCGGTCTGCGCCGAGCCGGGCGACAGCGGCGGCGCGCTCTTCGACGGTGACACCGCCCTCGGCCTCACCTCGGGCGGCAGCGGCGACTGCTCCTCCGGCGGCGAGACGTTCTTCCAGCCCGTTCCGGCGGCCCTGCAGGCGTACGGGGCACAGCTGCCGTGACGCACTCCTCCGGGGACCCGAGACGGGATCCCCGGAGGCTTCCGGGCCGGGGTAGGGTCGCCCCGGCCCGGTCTACTGTGCGGGCCGGTCACCGGTCAGTTGACGTCAGTTGACGCGGCCGTACCAGACGCTGCTGGACCAGATCTTCTCGAGCCGCACCGACGTGCCGGGCTTGGGCGAGTGCCAGATCTTGTTGTTACCCGCGTAGATGCCGACGTGGTAGACGTTGCGGCCCGAGTGGAAGAAGACCAGGTCGCCCGCCTGGCGGGAGCCGGCGGAGATGTGCCGGGTCTTGTTGTACTGGTCGGCCGCGGTGCGCGGCAGGTTCTTGCCGACCTTCTTGAAGGAGTAGAGCGTGAGGCCCGAGCAGTCGAACCGGTTGGGGCCGGCGGCGCCGTACTGGTAGGGGGAGCCCTGCTTGGAGGCCGCGACCTTCAGGGCCGCGGCGCCCGGGGTGGCCGCACTCGCCTCCGCCGCCATGCCGGGAAGCAGCATGGACGCGGTCACGGTGGCCGCGGTGACCACGGAGGCGGCACCGGCGCGGGACACGAGCGTGGATATGCCGGAGAACGCAGACATGCCAAAACCCTTCGTCATCCGCCTGCGAAAGATGACCTGTCGGGTTCGGGCTGTCGAAGTTGCCCGGCCATCCGAATTGCCTTCGTTGGCTTCACCCCAAGGACCACCGCCATCGTGGTCCGCCGTGCTCGGGTCTCCCGCTCCTGCCGATCCATTCTTCTGCTCCGCACCCGGTACGGCGGCAGGACTCGGCGTCCGCCCGGGTCGCCCGCCTCGGTGACGGGATCTTGTTGTTCGATGCACGATCCTGCATCACGGACCGCCGGAATTCGGAGCCGAAAGGGGCTTCTGTGAACTTCTTCACTTCGCGGCGCCCCGTGGAACCGGGGTGTTACCCGGCATCACGAGTGGCGGGAAATCCCGTTTATCAAAAGGGGGTTGAAGAACTGATTCGAGTCACGCCGGCCGGCGGCGAAGGGCGAGGTCGGCGGGGTCCGGGCAGGGCGTCTTTGCGTCAGAAAGGCGGAGCGGCACGGTCCGTGCGGTTCGCCGCAAGGGCCGGAGGGTAGCCCTACGGCATGCTCACCCTAGGGATCGAGGAGGAGTATCTTCTGCTCGACCCGGCCACCGCACTGCCGGTTCCCCTGGCCGACGAGGTCCGGGCGGCGGTCGACCTGGATCCGGTCGTGAACGAGCGGGAGATTCAGGCGGAGCTGTTGCAGGCCCAGGTGGAAGTTGCCACTCCGGTCTGCTCCGATCTCGCCGAAGCCGGCCGCCATCTGCTGCGGCTGCGCCACGCGGTGAGCTCCGCCGCCAAGCGGTCCGGCTGCCGGATCGCCGCCTGCGGTACTGCGCCGTGCTCGGGCCCCGAGCCCATCCCCGTCACCGGCAATCCGCGCTATCTGGCGATGCGGAAGCGTGCCGCCCAGCTCGTGGACGAGCAGTTCGTCCACGGGATGCACGTCCACGTCGCCATCCCCGACCGCGAGACGGGCGTCGCGGTCCTCAACCGGGTGCGGCCCTGGCTGCCCGTCCTCGTCGCCATGGCGGGCAACTCCCCGCTGTGGAACGGCCAGGACACCGGCTTCTCCAGCTGGCGGACGGTGGTCTACAGCCGCTGGCCGGTCAGCGGCCCGCCCCCCTACTTCCACGGCCTCGCGGACTACGAGGAGCGCATCGAGGCGCTGCTCACGGCCGGGGCGATCGCGGACCGGGGCCAGCTATACTGGCAGGCGCGGCTCTCGGACCGCTATCCCACGATCGAAGTCCGCTGCCTGGACGTGCAGTTGCGGGCCGACGACTCCGTCATGTTCGCCGGCATCGTCCGCGCCCTGGTCGCCACCGCCATCCGCGACGAGAAGGCCGGGCGGCCCCCGACGCCCTGCCTGCCGGAGCTGCTCGCCGCCGCGAACTGGCACGCCGCCCGGCACGGCCTCGACGGGATGCTCGTGGACCCCGCCGGCCGGTGCCGGGGCGCGGACGAGGTGGTCCGCTCCCTCCTCGTCCACATAGGGCAGTCCCTGGAGGAGTCGGGCGACACGCGGCAGGTGAGCTCGCTCGTGCACCGGCTGCTGCGCCGCGGCACGCCGGCCGACCGGCAGCGCCGGGCGCTGGCCACGGACGGGCTGAAGGCGGTGACGGAGCTGATAACGGAGCCGTAGCGGGTGAGAAGCGCGGCGGTCCGGAAGGGCGGCGGTTCAGAAGTGCGGGTCTCCCACGACCCGCCCGCCCAGGGCCCGTCCCGTGTCCGGGAGGTGACGCCACCGCCTCGTCAGCAGGAGGGCCGCCAAGCCCAGGTAGACGTAGGTCAGCACCTCCCGGGCGTACTCGCCGGGAAGCGCGAACTGCACCGCGAAGAGGACGAAGAGGGCTGCGGCCTCCCACCGGACGAAGCGCAGGTCCAGCAGGACGACGACCGCCAGGACGGTCTGTGCGGCCGTCAGCGCGACCTCGTCGACCTGGCGGGTGACCAGTGGCAGGGCCGCCCCTCCCCCGCCGAGCGCGTGGGCGAGGGGCAAGCAGCCGACCAGCAGCGTCCACTGGTTGACCTTGCTGGAGAGCAGCGCGCCGAGCCCGTCCCCGGCCCGCGCGCGCCACGCGAAGACCACGGCGACGATCAGCTCCGGCGCCTCCGAGGCGAGCGGGGCGAGCCACTGCACGAGGACGAAGCGGTCGATGCCGAGCGAAGCGCCCGCCTCCACCAGGCCGTTCGCGAACGGCTCCGCGCAAGCGAAGACGACCGCCGCGGCGCCCGCGAACAGCACGGCCGTGACGGTGCGCCGGCCGGCCCGGGGCAGCAGGGCGAGCCTGGCCGGGACTCCGACGAGCTCCTCCATCTCGCCCGAGCCGCACTTGCCGATCCGGTAGAGGTAGCAGCCGTACCAGGGGATGAGCACGGCAGGTACGTACCAGCCGATCTCCCGGGTGAGCGGCATGACGAAGGCGACGACGGCGGCCACGGCGAGGAAGGCCACGTCGATCCGGCGGTGCGGCTCCAGCACGACCGGCCCCGGGGCGGCGCCCCGGCGGCGCCGGGACAGGGCGGCGGCCAGCGCGACGAGCGGCCAGCCGATGCCCACCAGCAGGCGGTTGGCGCCAGTCATGTTGGCCGCCGCGTAGGCGGCGTAGGAGGGATCGGATCCGGCCGCGTAGGCGAAGTAGAGGTCGACGGCGTACTCGGGCAGCACCGCGATGAACGCCAGCAGCGCCAGCGCGAGCGCCCCGGCCATGTCCACCCGCGCGGTCTCCGCGGCCCACATCAGCAGCAGCGCCGCGGCCAGCACGCCGACCCCGAAAACGCCAACAGCCGGCCCGGGCGCGAGCTCAGCGCCACTCAACCGCACCACAACAGCGGGTAGAGCCCCGCCACAGGCCACGGCGATCCGCGCAAGACTCGCGCCCACGGAGGGCGGCGCTGAACCCGACGCCGCAGCCTCACCCATAGCCGACTCCTTCCGCGCCGCACGTGTCCCTGCCGATCTACCAGCAGCAACCCGCAAAGGGTCACGGACAGCCCGAAGCGACGCCGGGCACCCCCCATTCAGCCGATCCCAGAAAATGGACACGGGCAGCTGTCACGATCCATGCCGGCCTTCGAAGCCCCATGATCCTGACCATCCGGATCCGCGAGCCCATGCCGGGCCGTGAGCCGGCACTCGCTATACCGGATCGCGAAGCCTCTCAAGAGGGCCCTGCGGCGCTGTCAGTCCGTCGAACTGCGGGATGAATGACTCCGCATCGACGTAGATCAGAGTTTCATACTGCTCGAACCCCTCTTCCAGAGGCTCACCGTCGGGGGCCAACAGAGAAACAACCTTGATCCGCGCTTCAGCGGCCCTGGCAAGCCAGTAGACCCCCAGGTAGTCACTCTCACGTTCCTGAAAATCGCAATTCAATACCTCTGCGATTATCCGCGCCGTCTGGTGCACGTCGGCCTCTCGCACGCCGTAGAGCGAGTGCTTCATCTCTTCTCCTTTTCCATTCGCTGGTCATTCCTCCATGCTGATTCATCAACCACAACCACAGCCACGTGCCAAAATGCTGGGCCCCCTCGCCGTTGCCGCGTCGATGCTGTTGTAGATCATGAAATGAACCTCACGACCACCAGCCATGTCCTGGAGCTTGCTCTGCATACCGGACAAACCGAGCGCATCGAGGTTGGCAGTCGACAGGGGACCCGTTCGCGTGCCCCGCGAGCGCAGCCCGATACCGAGCTCCTTCGCCCGGTTGAAGATCGCTTCCCCTCCCAGCGCGATATCGAAATCGCTATGGGCGCCAAAAGGCTTCCCACTCTTGAACCCGACGCCCGTTACAGAACTCCCCTGAAACGCCGCCTTGGTTCCACCATGGCCGGCTGCCGTCAACCCATCGTCAAGGACGTTGACGAAACTGTTGTAGTCGCCGACGCCACCAAAACCGAGAGGCTTATTACAGTTGTGTACCAGAAGGGGCGTGGCACCCGCCCGCACATAGTATGTATGAACCCCACCGACCGTCAGGTCATACGTCCGCTGCTGCTTGCGGAAGTGACGTACCGCCAGTACCGAGACCGAGTCGCCCTTGTCCGTGCGGAGTTCCGCGCCCGGGCGGAGGCTGCCGGCGTCGGTCCAGCGGCGTTCCTTTGTCACCCAGAAGGGGTGGGTGTCGGTCGCGACGACGGACGCTTCGCCGTCGGGGGTTCTCACCGTCAGGTCGGTGAAGTCCTTGTCGTCCTCCGTGACGATCGTCGCCACGACCGGGCGAGGCTCCGTCCTGCCGGTTTCCGGATCGGTGGCGAGGACTTCGTCCCCGACGCCGACGTCCTCGATGTTCTTGCTCTGCCCGTCGGCGAGTTCCACGTCCGTACCGGTCGTGAAGCTGTGACAGACCGCCTTGGCCTCCGCCGCTTCCTTGGCCCCGGAGCTCGTCCCACCCTTGAGACCGGAACGCGGCCCCTTGCCGCCGGCGGCCCGTGCTTCGAGCCCCGCTGCCCATCCGGCCGTGTCGGCCAGGCTGCGCAGGAAGCCGTCGTTGCCCTCGCAGGTGATTCCTTCCTGCTTGCACATGATCTTGAAGATGTAGGCCTGAGCGGCGCTGTCCCAGGGAGTCTTCTGGCAGTCGTTGCTCATGCCCAGGCGGCAGGGGTCGAGCCACTTCCACCGCTTCATGACTTCCGGCGCCTCTTCGAGTGCGACCTCGAAGGCGCGCTGGCGATTGCGGTACGTGCCCCGGATGCTTCCGGTGCCCATCGGCTCGGAATATTCGGCCTCGGGATCGTCCGCGCAGCCGCCGCAGCCGTCCAGGTCCACGTAGTCGTCGAGGGCCTCGGTTCCGCGGCCGCCGCCGGAGTCGTAGCAGGGAAGGTTGTCGCCGGGGCAGACCATCTTGCCGTCGGGGTCGGCGAAGGTGACGGGACTGTTGTTGGCGTACGCGTATCCGTTGAGGGACTGCGGGTCGCCGAGGTCCATCAGGGGGTCGACACTGAGGAACCGGCCGGTTCCGGGGTCGTATTCACGGGCGCCGAGATGAGTCAGGCCGGTAGCGGTGTCGGTGGTGCCACCGACGAAACCCTTGGTCCCGGGCCAGGACTTCGGTTGTTCGCCGCGCGGTGCCCCGAAGGGCGTCGTGCGACGGCGGGCCGACGACGCCCCGGTCACATCGACGGCGAGTTGCCCGGTGCCCAGGTGATCGCCTATGACGAAAGAGGCGTTGCCGTCGTCGGTCTGGACGGCCTGGACGCCGTTCCCCAGGTCGAAGTAGCGGGTCGCCTTGGGGGTGCTCGCCCCCTTCGCCAGGGTGATTTCGGTGGCACCGAGGTAGAGGGTGGTCTCCGTATCGGTCTGGCCGATCAGGCGTTGACCGTCGGCGTCATACAGGTAGGAGACCTTCTTTGTGGTCTTGCCCTCCTTGGATTCCGACACCCCGACGAGCCGGCCCTCGGCGTCCCACTCCAGCGTCTGAATGTCACCCTTGAGGGTCCGGGTAGCCGTGTTGCCGGTGGGGTCATAGGTGTAGGAGTCCCTGGCCGTCCCGGTGGGTCCCACCGTGTCGACAGCGGTCAGGGCGTGCGGCTGCGGCTTGCCGACGGGCGGGAAGGTGTAGGTGCGCTTGGTGTCCTTCGCGCCATTGCCACCGGTGTCGTGCTGGACCTCCGTCAGGCGGTTGCCGGTCTTGTCATAGGTGTAGGAGTTCCAGTACGGGGCCGGACCGCCGATCACATTGCCCGCCGGGGAGTCCGCGCACGGTGCACTGCCCTGCGTCCACTCGTCCGTGACGCGACGCAGGTGGTCGTAGGAGGAGCACTGGGTCTCCGCGCCGCCGGGAGCCGCATCGGAGATGGACCGGACATTGCCGGCCTCGTCGTAGGCATAGGTCAGGGCACGGTCGGCCGCCGGGACGTTCTCCCGGTCCACGCGAGAGGTGGCCAGGCGCTGGGTTCCCCACTCGTAGCCGTTCGTGATCTGGGTGAACCTGCCGGTCCGGCCGCTCAGCTTCGCCTGCAGCGGTTTGCCCGTGAGGCTGTAGCTGCTGACCACCGCCTTCCCGGCGTCGGTAGCGACCTCGGTCGGGCGCAGGATGTCGTCGTACCCGTAGACGGCGACGGCGCCCGGCAGGGAACCCGCCTTGGGGAAGCCGACCGACTGGATCGCACCGGACCCGAAGAAGTAGGCGGTTCGCGAAGAGTACGTGCCGGCGAGGGGATCGTTGTCGCTCCGGGGCGGAATGACGATGCTCGTCTTCGTGGGGCGGTACAACGAGTCGTACTCGTCCACGCGGGTGATGTAGGCCTTGCCGTCCGCGTACCGTACGGCCGAGGCGGGCTGCCCCTTGGCGCCGCTGACGGTGTCGTAGGTCCATTCGGCGACCTTGGGTCCGGCCAGGGACCCTTCGCGAAGCTCCGTCTTGCGGCCGAGATTGTCGTAGCCGTAGAAGAGCGCGTTCTTCTCCTTCCGGTCGCTCGTCGTGGAGATCAGCCGGTTGCGGTCGTCGTAGGCGCTCTTCGTGGTCCCCTTGTCCGGATCGGTCGCGGAGACCTGCCGGCCCAGCTCGTCGTACTGGTACGTCCAGGAGTTGCCCGCCGGGTCCGTGACCTGAGCAAGTCTGCCTGCCGTGGTGTAGGCGTAGCGCGTGGTGTCGGCTTCCGCGTCGGGGCTGCGGGAGCGCAGCTGGCGCAGTTCGGTGGTCTGTCCCCGTGCGTCGACGACCGTGGTGGTCGCGGTCCCCCCGGCCGGCGGGATGACCGTGATGCGGTCACCGCCGTAGAGGGTGCGCGTGGCCGACAGAACCTTGCCGGCCTCGCTGTTGCCAGCGATCTGTTTGCTCTCGACAGCGCGCCCCAGGCCGTCGTAGGTGTTCCACGTCTGTGTCTCCACCTTCAGCGCGTCGTCCGGCGCGAACAGGCCGGCGGCAGGAGCGCCCGTGGCGTAGTAGGGGGCGTAGGTCTTCGTGACCAGACCCCGGTCGTCGTAGAAGGTGTCTTCGATCAGCCGTCCCCCGCCGGGGCCCGGTGCCTGAGTCTGCCGGGGGCGCAGGTGACCGTCGTACAGCGTGTAGGAGGTCAGCTGGGTGTTGTTGTTGGCCAGGGACCTGGTGCCGACGGCGACGGGCTTGCCGTCGGTGACCGTGTACGTGAACTCGAAGCTCGGCGGGCCCGAACCCTTGGGCTTGTTGGGGAGCCAGACCTTCGTGGAGCGGCCGAGCGCATCGTATTCGAACAGGGTGCGCCTGCCGTTGGGGTCGGTCTTGGCGAGGGGCCGGCCGCGCAGCGGTTCGAAGGTCGTCGTGCTGGTCTGCACGGTGGTCGCGTCGCCCGCCTTGGCCGGGGGCGTGGCCGTGGTGACCGTGGCGGCGAAGCCCGTGGCCGGGGTGTAGGTGATGGTCGAGGTACGCCCGTCCGAGCGTCGTACGGTGGAGACCCGGTTGCCTGCCGCGTCGAAGACGACGTCGGCCGTGATGTCCGTGGCGGTCAGCTCGCGGCCGTAGGTGTCGAAGGTCTTGCCGGTCTCCAGGTACGTGGACTGCGGGCCCTCCTGCTTCTTGAACGTGGCGACGCTGGTCGGGTCGCCCTTGTCGGGAGCGGCGCCGTAGGTTCCGCCGTCGTAGGCGGTGCGGACATCGGAGATGACGTCCTTGGACCGGTCGGCCACCGCGGTGTCACAGGAGCCGGCGGTCGTCTCGACCCTCGCGGGCAGGCTGAGGATGTTCGCTTCGGCGTTGTCCGCATAGGAAGTGCGCGTGCAGCGGTCGTCGTCCTTGACGGAGAGGTCGCCGTGGTCGTCGACCCGTGTGACGCGCCCCGTCACGGTGTCGTAGGCCGTCGAGGTGCCCGTCTGCCGCCAGGCCTTCCCCGCTCCGTCGTCCAGGGAGGTGAAGGTGCGGGCGGATTCGGTGCCCGTGAAGTTCGCGGTCACCGTTCCCCACGACCGCGTGCGCTTGGCCGTCTCCTGATGCCACGGCCGGTTCACCGTCCTGGAGAGGATCTTCCCGCCGGGGCCGGAATACGTCTCCTTCTTGTAGGCGAAGCCTGCGGACGATTCGTGATCGAGGACGGGTTCGCCCTCGTCCTTCCCGAGCGGCACGGTCACGGATTTGGTGCCGCCGCCGGTGGACTTCCTGTCCCCGTCCATGCCGCGCAGGAAGTAGGTGTCCTCCTGGGACTTCGCTCCCCCGGCCCCCTGGCCTCCGCTCCCGACACGTACGTGCCCGTATCCGCGCCAGGTCGACCAGGTCTTGAACTTCTCCTTCGTCAGGCCGTCGTCATCGTCGAAGTGCCAGGCGGCGCCGTCGAGATACTCATAGCGCGTGACCTGGTCCGGCGCTCCGCCGGTGCGGTCGGTGGCGGCGACGGATTCCACAACGTATTTGTTGAACCACTGCTGTGTGGGGTCGTCGCTGCTGCTGCCGCCGATGTACTGGGGAAAGCAGCGGGTGGCATTCGTCTCGGGTGCCGGGAGCTTCGCCCAGTCGCAGACCGGGGCCGAATAGGTGACGTCGGTCTGTCCACCCGTCTCGTCCGTGATCGTCGACAGGCGCTCCTTGATGAAAGGGGCCTTCCCGTCACCTGTCCGGTCCAGACGGTTGGGACGCTGGGTGTAGGCGAAGGTGGTCTTCGGCAGGGTGATGGAGGGAGCCGACGACTTGCCCGTGTGCTCGACGGAGTCGAGGAGGAGCTGGTAGTCGGTGTCGGCCATGCCCCAGCGGTGCCCGAAGTTCCAGGAGTCGACCGGTGCGTACGAGCCGTCGCTCTTGAGGACGCTGGTGGTGATGCCCGTCAGGCGCTTGCGGGTCCAGAACGACGGGGACAGGCGCCCCTTGTCGCATTCGGTGTCCGCCTTGCAGTTGAGGTCCCAGGGAGTGTCGTACCAATAGGGCTTCTTGTCGTCGATCGTGTCGGCCGCACAGGTCACGCCCTGCTTGTCATCCGCCAGGCAGCGCTCGGCGCCGGTGAAGTCCACCTTCGCCAGGGCCTTCCCGTACAGGTCGGACGAGGCCAGGCCGTACTCGATCCGCTTGAGGGAGCCACCTCGGGCATAAGGGGTGTCGTCCTTGGGCTCGAGGTTGCGGCCGTAGGAATTGTTCTCCTTTTCGTAGTAGTAACCGGCGGCGTTGCCGTGCCGGTCGACGGCATAGTCCAGGTTCCACCGCCACGCCTGCTGGCACCACGATTCCTTGAACGCACTCTTGTGGCAGGGCTCGTCGGTGTCGTTGCCGAAGACGGGCACGGTCCACGTCGAATCGGTGGTGTCCTTGCCCTTGGCCCAGCCGTTGAGCTTGTGATATCCGAAGTAATAGCGGGTTCCGTCGGGAGTCGTCACCCGCCAGTACTCGTTGTCGTTGTCGCCGTTGTCGTGCTCGCTGCCGGTCAGCCGGGCGATCTTCGTCCCGTCGTCGTTCTTCAGGCGCCACTGGTTGTCCCCGGCAGGCACCAGTTCGCCGGCCTTGCCGTTGAACGAGATCGTGGCGTTGTCGTAGGCCCAGCACAGGTCGCCCGGCTTACTGCCGTCGGCGTTCTTCACTCCGTCGTCGGCGCACAGCTTGTACCGGCGCTCGATGTAGCCCGGCCACAGGTCGAATCCGTCGCCCACCCAGGACGCCTGGTTGTTCGTGTTGCTTGTGCGCCCGTCGATGGCGGACGAGGAGTACCCGAGCTCGATGCGGGGCTTGAAGCCTCCCGGGACTTCGGGGACCGGAATGTTGTACGACCAGCCGAAGGACCCGGTGGACAGATCCGTCTTCCAGGCAGCCGACGCCGACAGGGGAGTCGCCTTGTAGTCGGACTTCTCCCCCGATGCCGCCGGAGCCGCGGCCAGCACGGTCGAGACGCCGGCGCGCAGCGTCAGGCGCTTCGCGGTCAGAGTCTGCCGCTCGGTGTCGTTCTCGGCCGGAACCGGTGTGGACGACCGGCACTCCGCCTTGTCCGGCGTGGTCAGTGCACAGCTCGGCAGTTCGGTCAGGACGAGTCGCGACGCGTATCCACCGCCGTACGCCTGGGCGAATTCCGCATAGTCGACCCGGACACCGGCGGTGCCGGATACGGCCTTCGCCGCACCCGCCGACGCCTGCGGGGTGACGGCGAACAGGAGCCCCTGGACACCGGCCCGCTCACTCGCCTTGCGGTCGAGGACACGTACCTCGGCCTTGCCCGGAAGACCGGCTGCCGGCTTTGCACTCCCGGCGCCCTGCGCCTTGTCCTGGTCTCCCCCAAGAATGCTCACCGGCAGTCCGGCAGCAGTGAGTGCGCTACCGCCCTTCCCCGCTTCACGACCCGCAGGCGCCGAGAGGTCGACGACGGCACTCCGGCTCCCGGCCCACCGGGCCCTCGGAGCCTGCGGGGGCGTCCTGGGCGCCGGGTCGAGTTTGCGGGGCTTGCTCCCCGCCGCCGACCCGGCCACGGGCTCACCGGGCGACGGCGCACCGGGCAGGCTGCTGTTGCCTGCGGCCGCGCCCGGAAACCCTGTGCCTTGCAAGAGTGTTCCCACGAGCACGGCAGGTACGAGGAGTGCCCATCGTCTTCGCCATGCCGACATACTTGATCCGGCCTTGCCGTACATTCCTCGCCATCCCTCGGTGAGGCACCACCGGCCGCCCGAGCACGGTGCGCGTGGTGCAGCGGAAGCCTTGCGACGGCTGTGCCGAGAACGGGCCGGGCCGCCTGACGGCCCGGCCCGCGTCGCTCGGTCAGCCGATGGGAATCTGCGTCGGCAGGCCGTCCTTGCCCGCCGCCAGAGCCTGGACCTGCTGCGCCGTGAGGGCTCCCTGGAACGCCCATACGTCGTCGATCCGGCCGGACCAGTGCTCACCCGGCGAGCCCCCGGTCAGCGTGCGGCCGATCTGCAGTGACTTCGTGGCGCTGAAGGCCACGGCGTTACCGGCCACGGAGGAACGTCCTGCGCAGTCGGGAGCGTCACCCTTCGTGCCGTCACCGGCAGCACAGGAGAACTCGTCCAGCGCTCCGTTGACGTAGAGACGCAGCTCGTTGGCGAACCCGTCGTAGACGAGGGCGAGATGGTTCCAGGATCCCGGGTCCTCGAAGGCTTGATTTCCCGCCGTCGTCAGGGTGACGTCCTTGTCGGAGTCCTTGCTGGACAGGGAGACCTGCCAACGCCCCCGGTCCTCGGTGCCGTTCCCGTCCGCCGGCCCCGTGGGGCCGGGCACGTACCGAACGGTGAAGGCGCTCTGCCGCTCTCCTTCGGCGCTCATCACCGTCATCGCACGCCCCGGCCGGTCCGATACCCGTTGCGCCCAGGCGGTCATCGTGAAACTGCCGCTGGTGTCGACCGGGACCCCACGGCTGGACGCCGCGGCGTCCACGCCGTCGAGCTTCAGGCTCCCCTGACCGACTCGCCCCGGTCCGATCTCGGCCTTCCCCGTGAGCGCCATGTCATGACGTGTGGCGCCCTTGTCGTCCAGGGCGTCGGGAGACACGGCCGGTGTACCGGACGCCGTGTCGAACTGCCAGCGCCCCTTCACGATCACACGCTGCCTGAACAACTGCTGCACCTCGGCCGCGGAGGCAGGCCGGTCGAAGAGGCGCACGTCATCGATGTCGCCGGCGAAGAAGTTGTCCTGACGTCCGCCGTAGGCCCCGGCTCCCATCTGCAGTTGCCGGTTGGCGTACCAGGGAGCGCCGAGTGGGACCGTTCCCGCGGCCGTCCCGTTGACGTACAAGGTCAGTGTGCCGGCGACGATGTCACGAACACCGACCAGATGCGTCCATTCACCGCCTTGCGGCGGCGGGCCGGCGCTCTGCACGACCTTGTTCGACGGGGCATCCACGGTGTCCCGGGTGTGCTGGTTGAACACCCACCGGTCGTAGCTGGGCGAGTAGTACAGCTCTGCGCCGCTCGCTTCGGCCCCCGCCTGGGTCAGGACGACCGCGGTGTGCGCGGGCTTGTCCTTCGGCAGCCGGGCCCAGGCGGATATCGCGAAGCTTCCCATCGTATTGAAGTGGGGTGCGTCCACGGTCGCGTAGTCGTGGGCACCGTCGAGCGACAGCGCCTTCCCGTCGACACCGCTCGCGCCGGGCTTGGGATTCCCGTGGAAGACCGCCGGCATGACGTCGGCGCGCCCTGTCACCTCCTTGGCTCCCGCTGACTCGTCGAAGGAGAAGACGGCACGGGCAGGGCGACCGGGGCCACGGATGTTCTGCTTGGCATAGAGACGGTAGACCTCGTCGGCGGAGGCGGGCTTGTTGAAGATCTGCAGTTCGTCGATCTGCCCGGGAAAGAAGGCCGCCTGCTTGCCGTTGTACGAGCCCGCGCCGATCTGCAGGCCGCGGCGTGCGTCCCACGGCGTCCGGTAGGCGGCAGTGGCCTCCTGACGTCCGTTGACGAACAGGCGCAGTTCCGCGTCACCGCTGTCGTACACGCCGACCAGATGTGTCCACTCCCCCGCCTTCACCTCTCCGGGGTTCTTCTGCATGACGCGCACAGGCAGCGCACCGGCGGTATCCGAGGCGTACTGGTTGAACGCCCACCGGTCGTAGTCCTTGGAGTAGTAGAGCTCGAATCCGGGAGCGTGGTTTCCCGGCTGCGCGGCCAGAACCGCCGCTTCACCCGGCATGCGCGACAGCTTCGCCCATGCGGAGACCGTGAACCCTCCGGACGTGTCCACCACAGGTATGTCGGTACCTGCATAGGCGTCGGTTCCGTTCAGGGTGAGCGAGCTGCCCATGACGCCTTCGGCACCGGTGCTCGCGCCGCCGTGCAGCTGCGCGGTACGAGCCGGGGCCGTCCCCTCCGCCTGCCGGGCTCCGGCACCGTCGTCCATCGGCCACACGGCCCGTTCGGGCTGCCCCGCTCGGACCTTGTAGCGGTAGGTGTACGGCTCGCTCATGTTGCCCGCGCTGTCGAGGGCCTGCACGGTGACGGAATTCAGTCCCGGTTCGCCGGGGAGTGCCTTGATGACCTGTGCTGCGCCGCCGGTCGTCGTGACGGTGTTCTTCGGTGTGGCGTCACCGTTGATGCCGTAGATGTACTTCGTGACGTCCTTCGTGGCGGGCCCGACGGTGAAGCTGCCGTATCTGCCGACTCCGTCGAACCAGGGGTCGTCTCCGTCCTTCGACGAGCCCGGCCTCGACTCCGGGTAATCGCCCGAGACGACCTTGGGAGCGGGCAGTGTCCTGGGGTCGCGAACGAAATAGCAGCCGCTGGGCGACCCGGCGTAGGACCACGGGGAGTAGCCCTGGCCGTCGTAGGAGCGCACGTACCAGTTCGCGGGCGTGTTCACGGTGATGTCGGACGGCAGGGTCACGGAGAAGTCCGACCCTGATCTCTTGAATCCCGTCAGCCCCGGTTTCCAGTGGACGGCGTTCCCCTTGCCGTCACCTGCGTCCCATTCGGCCTGGAACTCCACCGCGACGTCGTCGCCGTCGGGGTCGGTGACGTCGTTGGCGTAGATCTGTCCGAGGCTGCGGACGTGGACCGCCTTCTCGGGCGTGCTGCAGATTCCGCCGTACTCCATCGCCAGCTGGGACATGGCGATCTGGCCCGGAGGCTGGTTGTACTGCACCCGGAGGTAGGCCCGGTCCGAGAAGCGCTTCCACGCGTAGGTGTCGTTCTCGTCGGAGGCCTTGAGTCCGAAGGTCATGGAGGACCAGCTCTGCGCGGCCGCCTCCTTGACTGCGTCGAGGACCTTGAACTCGCCGTCACCGCTCGCGCAGCCCTCGTATCCGTAGGCGAATTCCTCCTCGGCCAGCTTCTTGACCCAGAAGCCGGACGTGTCCTGGGAGTTCCAGGTCGTGGACGAGGAAATGTCCTTCGTGCGCCACAGTTGCACGCCCTTCTTCCGGCAGGATGCGGACCAGGTCTCCGGTACGACGAACTCGGCGGAGAGGATCGTCTTGCCCGCGAACTGTGCGGTCGGGATCTGGTAGAAGAGCCGCTTGGTGTCCCCGGGGTTGCAGTGGGCCCAATCGCAATAGCCCATCCCGGCGTCCTTCTGACCGTTGAACTTCCACTGGGGCGAGCTCGACCAGTATTTCGACGCCACAGTCCAGGCGGATGACCGCGGTGAGTACCAGTGGGGGTCGATGAACACGGGATAGACCGTGTCCGGACCGGCCAGCACCTTCTTGTCCGGCGTCAGGACCAGCTCTCGCCCGCCCGCCGGAACGTCGACGCCGACCTTCGCGAACTTGCCCGATTCCCCGGCTCCCGGCTCCTGCTGCGGATCACGGCCGCCGGGCACCGCCGGCTTCCCGATCGTCCCGGATGCGGGGGCCCCGGTCCGGCCGGGCGGCGGGGAATGTCCACTGGAGTCCCACATCATGGGGGCGGGCGCTTCGAACACGGCACCGCCCGCGCCTTTGTCGACGGCGGTCAGTCCGCCCTGCGGGGCCCTTTCGAGTGCTATGCCGTCGCCACTGATCTTCAGACGGAGCTGACCCAGCTCCGGGTTCGCCGCCGCCGCGGCCGACTTCACCACGAGGAGCTGGGTGAATCCGTCCGATTGTGCGGTCACGCGCAGATCGACGTCCGGGAGGACTTCCGGATACGTGGCTGTGTCACCGTCCAGGCGGGGCTCCGGCAGTGCGGACGGCCACGAGAGCGCCATCTTCCGGCCGCCCCGGTCGAGTTCGGCCATCGGGGCCGCTCCGCCTCCGGACAACCGGAGGCCCAGAGTTGCGGCGCGTGGTGCGAGCGCCCCTCCCTCGGTTCTCACCAGTGAGGTGTCCACCGGCTTCCATTCACCCGCCACGCGCGCCCTGACCGGGCGTACGTACTCACGGGCCTCCAAGGTCCCCTGCGGGGTCGCGATGACGTCCCGGCTCTCTCCACGGAGCGAGGTCACTTCCACGTTCATCCCGGAGCGCTTCGCTTGGGCCAGAGCTTCCTGCTCCGGAGGAGCCGATCCCCGGCCGCTTCCGGCACGGTGGGCACGTGCCGGATCCACAAGTGACGCGGCCACCGCCTCCGTGTGCGTCCCGGGTAATGCGGCGGCCGTCAGGACCAGGCCCAGCCCGCAAGCAATCGCACCGGCGAACGGGCGTAAGCGCGCACGACGAAACATCCCCCCAGCCCTCCCCAGAGCCGAACGTGAAGACCACGTAAAGGTTGCAAGACGAAAACGTAGAGGGCGCAACTCTTGCGGTCTACACCAGGGATATCGGGTCAATGGCCCATCAACGCCGCATAGGGGCCATCAGCTTCTGTGTACTGCGTCACAAAGGGCAAGCGAGAGGAACTTCTAGTGCGCCGAGTCCGCGCGGAAGTTCTTCGGGACGAGGAAGGCTGCCAGGGCGACGGCCGCTGCCACGATGGCCGCCGATACCAGTGACGTGGTTCCGAGCGCGTTGTCGAAGGCTGTTCTCGCTGCGGTGAGGAGGGCGCGGCCCTCGGGGGAGTCGTAGCCGAGGGAGTGGGCGGCCCGGTCGGCGTTGCCTGCCGAGTCGCGGGCGGCGGGGGTGAAGCCGCTGGGCATGCCGGAGCGGAAGAGGGTGGTGTGGATGCTGCCGAGGAGGGCGACGCCGAAGCCGATGCCCAGTTCGTAGGCGCTCTCGGAGACGGCGCCCGCCTGGCCGGCGCGTTCGGGGCGGACGGCGGCGACCATGACGGCCGCGGCGGCGGTGATCGCCATGCCGTCGCCGATGCCGAAGGTGACGAGGGCGGCGGCGACCGTGCCGTAGCCCAGGGGCCGGGGCGTGGCCGCGAGGAGCACGAAGCCGCACAGCAGGGCGGCCAGACCCGTCGTCAGGGCCGTTCGGACGCCCGTGCGGCGCAGCAGCCACGGGGTCAGCAGTGAGGAGGCGAGCAGGGCGAGGGCGGCCGGCAGGGTGTGCAGGCCCGCGGCGAGGGCGTCGTAGCCGCGGACGTACTGCAGCCACAGCGAGATCAGGTAGAGGGCCGCGCCGATGCCCATCATGGCGATGAGGGTGGCGAGGGCGGCGGCCAGGAAGGGGCGGCTTCCGAAGAGGCGGACGTCCAGCAGCGGGTCGGCGGACTGCAGCTGGCGGCGGACGAACCAGGTCAGGGCCGCGAGGCCGGCGAGCAGAGCGGCGAGGTCGGCGGGCCGGAAGCCGCCGGCGAGGTGTTTGACGCCCCAGGCGGTGAGGACCACGCCCGCGACGGAGAGCAGCGCCGCGGCGAGGTCGAGGTCGTGGTGGGAGGGGCTGCGGTACTCGGGCAGCAGGAGGACGGCCGCCACGACGGTGACGAGCACGACGGGCACGTTCACCCAGAAGGCCGCCGACCAGGAGTAGGCGTTCACCAGCAGGCCGCCGGTGAGCGGGCCGATCGCGGCGCCCGCCCCGGCGACGGCGGCCCAGATCCCGATGGCGAGGGTGCGCTCGTGGGGGTCCGGGAAGAGGGTGCGGATGAGGGAGAGGGTGGACGGCATCACCATCGCGCCGCCGACGGCGAGCAGGACGCGCCCGGCGATCAGCTGCGGGACGCTTTCGGTGATACCGGCCGTGGCGGCGAGCACGGAGGCCGCGCCGAAGACCGTGAAGCCGGCGGTGAACAGCAGCTTCCGGCCGAACCGGTCGCCGACCGCGCCCGCGGTGACGAGCAGGCCGCCGAGGACGAGCCCGTAGATGTCGATGATCCACAGCTGTTCGAGGGCATCGGGCCGCAGCTCGTTGATGAGCGAGGGCAGGGCCACGTTGAGGATCGTGGCGTCCATGGCCACGAGCAGCAGGCTCGCGCACAGGACGGCGAGCATCGCCCAGCGCCGGGGGTCGGCCTGAGCCCGGGCCCCCGCCTGCGCCGGAGCCCCCGCCCGGGCCTGCGCCCGCGGCAGCCCTTGCGCCTGTGCCTGCGCCTGCGCCTGCGCCTGCTCAGGAGGGCCTTCGGAGGAGGGACGGTCCACAGCCGGAACGTAACCGCCGGACGGGTGGCCCGCATCCGGAGACCGGGGTAAGGGCGGGTTCCGGGGGCCGGCCGGCTGGGCAGGGTGCCCTGGGAGGCCCGGAGGGAGAGCCGGGGGAAGGGCGGTGCGTGTGAAGGGTGTCGCCGGCCGGGAGGTCGTCGTCATCGGCGGCGGGGTCGCCGGGACCAGTCTGCTGGTGCAGCTGGTCGGTGTGCTCGCGGACCGCCGCCCGCCGCACCCAGTGCGAGCCGTCCGCGTCGTGGATCCCCGCCCGGTGGGCTGGGGGCTCGCGTTCGGCGACGAGGACCCGCTGCTGCTGTGCAACTCCGCCGCCGAGCTCAACTCGCTCCTCGCCGACCGGCCGGACGACTTCGTCGACCACCTGCGCGCGCACGGCTGGACGGGGTCGGCGAAGGACTGCGTCCCCCGCGCCCGCATGGCCGAGTACTGCGCGGACCGCGCGGCCCGGGCGCGGGAGCAGGCCGGGCGGGCCGGCATCACCGTGGAGCACGTACGCGCCTCGGCGGTGAGCATCGGCGCGCTGGCGGCGGACGGCCGGGGCGGCCACCGGGTGCGGCTGAGCACGGGCGAGGAGCTGCGCGCCGACGACGTCGTCGTCTGCACCGGCGTCCACCGCCCCCGCATCCCCCGAGGCTTCGAGGAGTTCCGCCACCACCCCCGCTACGTCGACAGCCCCTATCCGGCGAGCCGCATCCGGCAGGGCCTGCGCCCGCGCTCGCGGGTGCTGGTCGTCGGCAGTCACCAGTCGGCGACGGACGCGGCGCTGCTGCTGTGCCGCGACGGCCACCGCACCACGCTCACCTCGCCGTCGGGGAAACTGCCCGCCGTGCGCGAGTCCCTCGCCGCGCCGGTGCGCGCGTACCCGCCGCTGGAGCGCATCTCCCGCCTCGACCCGGCGGACCCGTACCTGGCGGACCGGCTGGTGCGCTGCGTGGTGGAGGCGGTACGGCTGTCCGGCCGGCGCCCGCTGCGCCTGCAGGTCTCCCGCGCCTGCGACCCCGTGCGGCGGCTGCGCGAGGAGACCGCGCTGGCCGAGGCGGGCGCCTGCGCCTGGCCGGACGTGATCGTCCCCATGATCGAGCAGCTCATCGAGCTGGCTCCCGGGCTGCCCGCGGGCCGGCTGGAGGAACTGTCGGCGGAGTTCGCCTGGCTGACCGACCGCTACGCGACGGCGCTGGCCCGTGTGAACGCCCGGCGGCTGCTGGCCCACTTCGACTCGGGGATGCTGCGCGTGGCCCGCCCGTATCCGCGGGCCGTCTCCTTCGAGGGCGGCCTGTGGCGGGTGGAGCGCTCGGGGGCGGCACCGGAGGCGTACGACTACGTCGTCAACGCCACGGGCTTCGAGCGGCCGGTCCTGCACTGGGACCGGGAGCGGACCGCCCTCCACCTGGACGGCGCGCCCGCCGGGGGCACGGCCGTCGGGGGCACGGCCGCCGGCCGTCTGGAGGCGGATCTGCGGGTACGGACCGGGCCGGGGGCACCGCCGCAGCGCGTGTGGGTGGTGGGGGTCGGCACGCACGTCCGCATCCCCTTCGCGAACCACCTGCGGAACGTCGTCCGCCAGGCCCGCCAGGTCGTCGGCCGCCTGGCCGGGCCGGTCCCCGAATCCACCCTTTCCAGCATTTCGCACCATTCGCCCATTTCGGCCGTACGGCCGATGCCGTCCGGAGATTCCCTTTCCTAGCGTGGGCCCGAGGAGGGACAGGACCAGCGACAGAACCAGCAACAGGACCAGCAACGGGACCACGAGCGGAAAGGACCGAGCCCATGCCCCGGAACGTGACCCGCGTCGTCGTCGGAGTGGACGGCTCCCCCGGCAGCGTGGCCGCCCTCAGGCAGGCCGCCCAGGAGGCGGCGCGCCACGAAGCCGAGCTCTGCCCGGTGCTCGCCTGGCAGCCGCCCGGCGGGGAGGCCGCGGACGCCGTCCACCCGGCGCCGCCCGACGTCTGCACCCACTGGGAGCGAGCGGCCCGCGACACGCTGTCGCGGACCTGCCGGAAGGCACTGGGTGAGGACGTGCGGCGCCTGCGGGTGCGCCCCCGGGTGGTGCGGGCGGACGCCGGGCCCGCGCTGGTGGCGTGCGCGGCGCGGGACACGGACATGCTGGTGATGGGGGCGGGCAGCCACGGCCCGGTCCACCGGCTGGTGCACGGCTCGGTCAGCCGCCACTGCCTCAGGCACGCCCGGTGCCCGGTCCTGGTCGTCCGCCCCCGTGCGGCGGAGGAGCCGGACGAGCCGGAGGGTCCGGAGAAGCCGGATGCCCTGGACGAGCCGGATGACCCGGAGAAGAGGGGTGCCACAAGCTGTCCGCGGCCCCCGGCCCGTCCGCCGGCCACGCATCCGGCGGGTCCGCGCGACGTGTGGCCGGCACGTCCGTCGCCCGGGGCGGAGCCGCCCGCGTGCGCACGGCGTCGTGGGCCACGCCGGTGAGCCACGCCTCGGTGTCGACGATGAGCAGCATGTGGGCGTCGCTGACGCCCTGCTGTCCCTCGGCGGCGCGGCGCAGCGGGCCGGACTCGTCAGCCGGGTAGCGGGAGACGGTGGTGCGGGGCTCGCGCGGGCCGCCGCTGCGCAGGGAGTCCGCCGCGCGCAGGACCTCGTGCGCCACCTGCCCCGCGAGGCCGGTCAGGGCGGCGGCCGGGCCCGGCGGGAGGGGTTCGCGGAGGCTTTCCTGGTGGGTCATCAGCAGGAGTTCGGCGCCGTGCACGACGGCGCGCCCGGTGGCCAGAGCGGCTTCCCAGTGCGGCTCCGGCCGGTCGCGGTGCATGCGCTCCGTCAAGTACTGGGCAAACGACGCTTCGGCGAGGTGCAGGGCGCGCCGCGCGGGCTGCAGCGGGTCGCCGCGGGAGCGCTCGCGCTGGAAGCGGTCGTCGCCCAGCAGAGCGGTCACGGCGCGCGTGGCCACGGCGCACTCGGTGAGGAAGTCGGCCATGTCGCGCCCGAGTTCGCCGCGGCCCCCGCGCGGCCAGGCCAGCAGGCCCGCGACGACGCCGATCGCACCGCCGACGAGGACGTCCAGGATCCGCGTCTCGGACAGGCGCCAGTCGGCGGTGGAGAACTGGGTGAAGACGAAGACGACGACGAGCGTGAAGGCGGCCTGCATCCAGCCGGGCCCCAGCGGCGGGCCCGCGGTGAAGCCGATGAGGACGACGAGGGGCAGCGCGACGGCGTAGAAGAGGGGCCGGTCCCCGACGGCGTAGAGCATGAGGGCGGCGACGGCCGCGCCGGCGACCGTGCCGGTGAGGGCGGGGCGCAGGGCCGCCCGGGTGTCGGCCGCCGAGGTGCGCATGAGGCTGAGCGTGGCCAGCAGCACCCAGAAGCCGTGCGAGAGGTCGAGGGCGCCGACGACCAGCCGCGCGCAGGCGAGCGCGGCGGCGAGGCGCAGGGCGTTCTGCAGGTGGACCGAGTGCGGCGTCAGGTGGACGCGCAGGCGCCGCCACCACAGCAGGTGCGGTGGCGCGGCGGCGTACCCGAAGACGTCCGCGCCCGGCTGCGCGGCGCGGGCGTCGCCTCCGGGCAGCGGGCCGTGGCCGGCGGGGGGCCCGTTGCCGAGGGCGATGCGGGCGGCCTCGGTGGCCAGCCGGGTGCCTTCGGCGGCCGCCCGGGCGACGGCGTCCTGGCGCAGCCGCTCCGTGGGCGTGCCGCGCAGCGCGCCGGCGCGGACGGCGTCGAAGGCGGTGACGGCGGCGGGCAGCGGGTCGGGCTGGGGGTCGGCGGTGCCCGTGCGCAGCGCGCGGGCGACGGACCGCAGGGAGAGCTCGGTGTGCCGGAGCAGGGTGACGG